>JANMME010000561.1:0-8259 GCA_031373015.1 Saprospiraceae bacterium | reverse complement strand
GCGATTTGCATGGCGATGTCGCGTCCAGCTTGCTCGAATTGGTCATCGTTTTTGCTGAGGGCTACCGCTACTGAGCGTTTGTTGTTCGAGTGGTTGTAGGTCAGGATTTGCGCGCCGGTTAGTGGCTCGTAACGGCCGATTTCGATTTTTTCGCCGATTACGCCCACTTGCTCACCCACTTTTTCGCCGATGCTCACAGCCCCTTCATAAGGCAGGGCCAAGAGTGCTTCGAGGGTATCTGGGAAATTTTCGAGGGCGATATCGGCAAATTTGTTGGCCATGGAGATAAAGCCTTCGTTGCGGGCAGCGAAGTCGGTTTCGCAGTTAAGGGCCATCACCACAGCGCGGGTTTGATTGGCGTTTGTTTTTGCGATTACCACCCCTTCTTTGGCCTCGCGGTCTTCGCGTTTGGCCGCTTTGGCGATGCCTTTTTTGCGCAGCCAGTCTTGAGCCGCTTCGGTGTCGCCATTGGATTCTTCCAGGGCTTTTTTACAATCCATCATGCCTGCGCCAGTGAGTTCGCGCAGTTTTGAAATATCGGCAGCAGAAACTTTTGTCATTTTAATTAGTGTGATCCCGCCTTCGCCCCTTCCTTCGTCAAACTACGGCAGGTAAAGAGGCTTTGGCGGGTAAATGGGTAAAAATGTGGTCAATGTTGGGTATCTGGGATGCCCACTAAGCAATTCAAATCTGTCAAACCCCCAAATCAGGCTTCTGCAACCACAGGAGCGTCTGATCCTTCTTTCTCGTCGCCTTTGGCAGCTTTGCGCTCTTCCAAACCTTCGCGGATGGCATTTACAAGGTAGTTGGTGATGTAGGAGATAGATTTTGAAGCGTCGTCATTGCTTGGGATGGCAAAATCAACCTGCGTTGGGTCAGAGTTGGTGTCTACCATGCCAAAAGTCTTGACGTTCAATTTTTTAGCTTCAGCAAGCGCCAAGTGTTCGTGGTGAATGTCCACGATGAAAACTGCTGAAGGCAAGCGGTTGAGTTGCTCGATACCGCCAAAGTGCTTCGTCATTTTGGTGTGTTCGCGGCCAAACATCAAACGTTCTTTTTTGGTGATGCTGGTGAGCGTTGTATCCGCCAAAACGCGCTCGATGTGCTGCATTTTCTTTACCGATTTGCGGATGGTGGCGAAGTTGGTCATCATGCCGCCCAGCCAGCGCTCGGTCACGAAAGGCATGCCAACGCTTTCGGCTGCTTTCTGCACGATTTCGCGGGCCTGCTTTTTGGTGGCGACGAACATGATTTTCTTGCCGCTCTTGGCCATGGCTTTCATGGCCATCGCCGAACGCTCCAACATATCGGCCGTGCGGTTGAGGTCAATGATGTGTACACCCTTGTGCTCCATGAAGATGTACGGAGTCATCTTGGGATTCCATTTTTTGCGCAAGTGGCCGAAGTGGCAGCCGGCGTCGAGGAGTTCCTTATATGTAGGCTTCTGCATGAGAAGGAAAAAGTTGAAAGTTAAGAGTTGAAAGTGCTAAAACACAGCACTTGAACTCCCTCTCGCTTGGAGAGGGCTGGGACTTTATCGCTTAGAGAACTGGAAGTTCTTGCGTGCTTTTGGCTTACCGTATTTCTTGCGTTCTACGGCGCGGCTGTCACGCGTTAGGAATTTCCGAACCTTCAGCGGTGAGCGGAACTCTTCGTTGAGTTTCACCAAGGCGCGGCTCAAACCCATGCGCACGGCTTCCGACTGGCCTTTGTAGCCACCGCCACGAACGTTCACCTTGAGGTCGTAGGCATTTTCGATGCCAACAGCTGCAAAAGGATCGGTCACGTTGTGCTGCACGTGCATTTGTGGGAAGTATTCGCGGTAGTCCTTGCCATTCACCGTGATTTTGCCTTCCCCTTTCATCAAATAAACGCGGGCAACTGCGGTTTTCCGACGGCCCACGGCATTTATCATTTCCATATCAAAAATGTGAGAATGTGGTCAATTTGATTCCCGCCTTCGTTGAAAACTTCGGCGGGTAAAAATGTGGTCAATGTGTTGAACGTGGCCAATGTGCTAATTTACATCGGTCAGGCCTACAAATTAATCCAGATTCAATGTGAGAACTTCTGGTTTTTGTGCGGCGTGTGGGTGGTTTGAACCCTTGTACACGAACATCTTCTTGTACATGGCGCGACCCAGTTTGGTTTTGGGCAACATGCCTTTCACAGCGATCTCTACGATGCGCTCTGGGAATTTTGTGCGCATCACGTCTGCCACTACCACTTTCAAGCCACCTGGGTGGTGCGAGTGGTGCTTGTATTCTTTCAAGTCCCATTTTTTGCCGGTGAAACGAATCTTCTCGGCATTGATCACGATCACATAATCGCCCGTGTCGGCATGGGGGGTGTAAGACGGTTTGTTCTTTCCGCGCAAGATAGAAGCGATTTCAGCGCACATACGACCAGTGACCAGGTTTTCTGCATCAATGATGTACCACTTGTGCTCCGCTTTTTCTTTGCTGACGGAAACCGTCCGATAGCTCAGTGTATCCATTTTTTTGAAAAATTTGTAACGTTTTAAAGGGATTTACGATTTTGGATTTACGATTATTTTGATTCGAAGAATGCTGAATCTTCACTCTTTTCAGGCATGTCCAAATCGTAAATCGTAAATCCAAAATCGTAAATCACAACCCTCCTTTTCTCAAAGAGGGCGCAAATGTAAAACGAGCCTACGCGCTGTGCAAGGGTGGGCGAAAAGTTTTTTGAGCAATTTAGATTAACTCATTGATAATCAAGTGAATTATTGCCCAATTATTTTTTGTTGATAAAATGTCTGAGCGGGTTTTCAGATGAAAATCAACGTTTTGTGCGGGGTAAGTGCTCAAAATCGCGTTTGAAGAAAATCATGATTCATATCGAATTTTTGGAAAAGTGCGTCCCAGAGAGACGAAATCTTTGTAGAAATGCCGATTCAGAAGAAAAAGCGTACCTACGGCACGCCAACCTTTATTTCCACCCATTTTCTACCAAGATTTAGCCCCGCTGGGGCTGCACTAAAATTCGGGCGACTCATATTACTCCATCCACAACACCCGTCCGGCCAATTGGCCACTCCTCCCACGGATTTGAAGGAACAATACAGGGTTGCCATGCCAAGGCGCGAGGTCTATTTGGCTTTGAGCGTCTGTTACTTCGAGCCGCCCCAGTTCGCGTCCTTGCGGATCGAAAATCCGCAGCATAGCGGGCGTTTCGTCTATGGGCATTTCGAGTGTTGCGTTGCCGGCGCTGGGATTGGGGAAAAGGCGCAGCGTGTTGTTGAAGTCGTTGGGTTCGTACGTAGCCACTGCCACACTGTCGCAAAAAATGGCATCCACGGTGCTGTAAACCACTTGGTTGTTGTAGCGGAAACACTGCAATTGGCAACTCACGTCGGTGATTTGGGTGTTGGCAAAAGCGCCGAACAAGCCCAGATTGGAACCAATCCCTTCGATCCAGTAATAAGGGGAGAAAGCGTTCGTGTCAAATACAAAGGTGCGCCGCCATGTACCGTTGTCCAGTTGGATGGAATCAATGGCTTGTACCACATTGGGTTGCGGTTTCCAGTGCACAGTGTCACCAATATTAAGGTCGAAATCGTAGAGCAAGGTGTATTCATTGAGCGGAAGCGAATCGCCCTCCACGCAAATAGGGAAAGGAAGGTGATCCTCCGTTAGGCGGGTAAAATAGATTTTTTTGTACAGAACGCTTTGGGCCAAAAGCCCAATGAGCCGGAAAGGTTCATGGATAATTTCGACATGGCCGTTCGGACAAGGACTAGATCCGACGTAAGTATTTCGGAAATAAACTTTTTTGCCTTGTCCCACACCCCAAATGACAGAGTCGCCTTCCACCTTATATTGATAGCCTCTGAAACCGCACCAACTCCCGTCGGTCTCGCTCCACATTGTCACGCCAGAATTTGGAAAACCCACATATATTGGGTCGTAGTCCAGAGGGCAATCCTGCTGTGGATACTCATCATCATGATAGCAGCCCAGCCCATATTGTTTGTCGCTTATTGGCGATCCAATTTCCCAATAAACAAGATGCGTACCCCCAAGCCGTTCATAGATACGGGTGGTAGGATAAAGGGTGTCTGCGCCTGGGGAAAAGGGGTAATTGGCCAGTTTCAAATCTTGAAAACGGAGGGGAATACTGTTCCAAACGGTATCGCCCGTATGCATTACCAAGCCGTAATCGTATATGCTGCCCGATAGAGAAAAAGTGTCACCAGCCACACGGTTGAAATCATAAAGCAACTTGAAAGCGCTGCCACTCCAAAGAAAAACCGAGTCATTGCGGGCAAAGAAGTAGCGATAGCCTTCATCAAAGGGCCCTGATGGCCAACCTGAATGATAGCCAAAAACATGAATCTTCGCACAAACTTGTCCTCCAATGGCTGCCGTACCCACATTTTCAAGGATTTCTTCGCCCGGACCGATCAGGCTTTCGTAACCATACCCCCATTTGGCACCTGATACGAACCACGTAGTGGTATTTTGAGCAAAAAGAAGATTCTGTTGAAAGGCGCAGCAAAGCAAAAAGAGAAAGGATAGATGTTTCATAAAAATTGATTTTGTTCCCCACAAATCTATGGGCAGAAACCTCCCTGAGTTCTTTTAATATGGTTGTTTGACGAATTTGAGCAGAACGCACAAGTGGGGGCATTCTGAACGGAAATCAACGCAACAACCGGACTAAAACAAAACGCCAATTTTTAAACCCTTTCCATGCTGGAGGGTTTTCTATTTTTGAGCCAGAAAAACTTCCATCGCCTTGGAATTTTTTTCCTGCTTAAGAAACCGAAACTGTTTGTAAATGAAGCATTTGATTCCGTCCTTACTATCAGCACTTCTCTTTTTTTCTTGCGGAAAAACCGACAAAAACGCTGTCACTCCCAACGGCGCCCCTCCTGCCAAGGGGGCAGCACTCAGCGTCTCTGCGGTGGAAGGGTTTGTGGCAAAGCCCAGTGTGCTTACCGAGCGGGTGACGGCCAGTGGCAACCTCGTACCTGCCGAAGAGACCGAACTCCATCCCGAAACCTCGGGACGTGTGGTGAGGCTCAACCTGCCTGAGGGTCGGCTGGTGCGAAAAGGAGATTTGCTCCTAAAAATCTTCGACGACGACCTGAAAACGCAGCTCCGCAAACTCGAAACCCAGCTCAAGCAAGCCGAAATCACGGAACAACGCCTCGCCGAACTGCTCAAGGTGAAAGGGGTGAGCCAGCAGGAATACGACCTTGCCATGCTCCAAACCCAAACCTTCCGGGCAGACATCGAGCTCCTGCGGGTCAACATCGGCAAAACCGAACTTCGCGCACCCTACGATGGCATCCTTGGCCTGCGGCGCATCAGCCTTGGGGCGTATGTGACGTCGGCTACCGCCATTACTACGCTCCGTTCGGCCTCGGCACTCAAACTCGACTTTGCTGTGCCCGAAAAATACAGCCAGCAACTGCGAATTGGCCAACCCTTGGAATTTACGGTAGAAGGCAGTGCCGCCACGCACAAAGCGACGGTGCAAGCCACGGAACAACGCATTTCAGAAGGCTCGCGTGACCTGCAAGTGCGCGCTGCGGTGGCGGACAGCCGCGGACTTTTGCCGGGGGCTTTTGCCGAGGTCAGCCTGGCCATTGGCAACAACGCTTCGGCATTACTCATTCCCAATCAAGCGATTATCCCACAGGCTCGCGACAAAAAAGTAATCCTCTGCAAAGGAGGGAAAGCGAAGTTCGTGGTCGTGAAAACCGGCGTTAGACAGGCCGGCATGATCGAAATCACAGAAGGCATAGAAGCCGGCGACACCGTTTGCACCACTGGGATATTGTTCCTTCGCCCTGATTCAGGTGTTACGTTTTCGAAAGTAGAATAGGACGTTGGACTTAGGACATTGGACTAAGGACGTTGGACAGCGATGTCTGTGAACTCAACGGTCTAAAGTCCGGAGTCCAACATCCATTGTCCAGAGTCTAATGTCCAACGTCCAGAGTCCAACGTCCAGAATCCAACGTCCAGAATCCAACATCCAACGTCAAAAAAATGATCCAATCCTATTTTCAAGCAGAAAAGCAAGGCGGGTTTGTAGCGCTGGCGATCGGTATCTTAGCCTGTTCGATCGGCGGTGGTGTTTTGTTGAAGGCTGGCGCCCCGTTTTACACCGGACTTTCCATCCCCTTGGTGGTCATCGGTTTTGTCCAGATCATGGTAGGTGCTACCGTTGCTCGCCGCAGCGACCTGCAGGCTGAAGATTTGGAGAAACTGCTGGCGGATTCACCGGCGGAGTTTCGCAAACAAGAATCCCAGCGCATGGAAGCCGTTATGCGCAATTTTGTGCGCATCAAGTGGGTGGAAGCGGCCTTTATCGTGGTCGGTCTGGCAATCATCCTATTAAATAAAGAAGCCAATTTTACCAAAGGACTCGGCGCGGGGCTGTTCGGGCAAGGAGTCATCATGCTTGCATTTGATTTTTTTGCTGAAAAACGGGGGCGGGCGTATTTTGGATTTGTCCAAAAACAATAATCCATTCCCCCATTATTAAAAATCACTAGCCTGTATCTTTGTCAAAAAAATAGCGCGTATGAAAGCCGTACTCGAATCTAGAAAATTGCGAATCGTAGACTATTTGGCAGATTTGGATGACGAAGCACTCGTGTTCCAAATTGAAAACCTGCTTTTCCCGGTCAATAACTGGTGGGAAATTATTAGCGATGAAGAAAAGTCTTCCATTCTGAGGGGCATTGACGATGCCGATCATGGCAGAAAAATTGAGTTTAATGGTTTCATTGCCAATCTTCGCCAGTCATATGCGCATAGAGATAACGGTTGAGGCACAACAACAGCTTGCTCGAATCGCCGACTATCTGAATGACGAATGGTCTGCTCGAGTGCGCGATAATTTTTTAGATAAAGTAGAAACCGCTGTCCGAACTATTAGTCAATTACCTTTTGCCTTTCCTGAAGCTCCCGATTTGCCTGGAGTGCGTCGTTGTGTAGCACATAAACACACTTCCATTTATTATCGGGTCAATACCGAAGAAATCGAAATTTTGGCATTTTGGGACAATCGGCAAGACCTTTGGTCAGCATAAAATCAACCCCTCCTCACCTTTACCCTCCGAAGCCTTCCTGCCCTCCAAGTCTCGGCAGGCGGGGGCGTAGGCGGGCTCAATCATATTTATACCTTTTTATACCTTGTACCTAACCAATCGTTTCTTCTGGCTCTTCGGCGCATCCGCAGCGATCTTCGCGGTGGCGTATCCCTTTGGATGGCTGTTCCCACTGGCACAGACGGCTTTTGTCGGTTTTTTGGGACTGGCGCTGACCGACTGGATGCTGCTTTTTTTGCGGAAGCCCAAAGTGGTGTGTAAGCGAGAACTCAACCCTGTTTTTTCTCTTTCCGACCCAAACTCGGTGAAGATATTCGTGGAAAACCAAGGGAACATTTACCTCAAGCTCAGCATCGCCGATGAACTCCCGGTGCAGTTCCAGAAGCGCGATTTTGAAATCAAAATAGCCTTGCCGCCAGGTCAGCCGTATCTCGCCGAAAACAAACTGGTGCCGCTTACGCGCGGCGTTTACTCGTTTGGCAACCTCAATGTTTTTGCCTCTACGCGCCTCGGATTGGTAGAGCGCAGACTCATTTTCGAGCAGCCACAAGACGTGGACGTGTACCCCAGTATCATCCAAATGAAGCGCTACGAGCTCCGCGCCATGCGGCACATCGCCCACGATACGGGCATCAAAAAAATGCGGCGCATTGGCCATTCCTACGAGTTCGAGCAGATCAAAAACTATGTGCAGGGCGACGATTTCCGCAGCATCAACTGGAAGGCCAGCAGTCGCCGGGCCACGCTGATGGTGAACCAATACGAAGATGAACGCAGCCAGCAAGTATACTGCATCGTGGACAAAAGCCGCGCTATGCGGATGCCGTTTGAAGGGCTGAGCCTGATGGATTACGCCATCAATACCGCCTTGGCAATCAGCAACATCATTCTGAAAAAGCAGGACAAAGCGGGGTTGCTCACCTTCTCCGACGTGATGGGTGCAACGCTCAAAGCCGAGCGCGACACCGGGCAGCTCAACCGAATCTTGGAAAGCCTTTACCGGGAAAAAGAGCGTCCGGGCGAGTCGAATTACGAACTGTTGTACGAAGCTGTGCGTCGGCTTATCGGTGCTCGTTCGCTGCTGATTTTGTTCAGTAATTTTGAAAGCAGCTACGCGCTGGAAAGGGCCCTGCCAACCTTGCGCAGGCTTGCCCGTGCCCACCTGCTAG
>JANMME010000543.1:0-2743 GCA_031373015.1 Saprospiraceae bacterium | reverse complement strand
ATTTACGCCGCACTGCATCTGACTTTGCCCGTGCCGCCCGACTATACGGCTATGCGTTGGGAAGTGGTGGTGATTCCGATTTGGTCAAGAACCTCGGCAACCTGTACCTGCGCTGGGCGGAGGATATTTTGGCCTCGAATCGCCCGGATACAGCTTCGTGGTACATGGAACGTGTCTGTCGGATTTGTCAGGATATAAGTCAATGCCCCAAACTCTGGTTAGATTACTCAAAAAAGACAGGTAAATCGTTCGATTTACAGTATTTTTTGGCTTCAGAGGATGCAGAGGAGTTGCAGAAATACGGAAATTTATATTTTATGGACACGCTTACCTGGGACAAGGCTAAGCAGTTGTACGAAAAAGCGGAGGGCAAGAAACACATCTCGGCTGTGCTGGAAAACCTGTTTGCGATTTCAGAAAAGACAGGCGAAGCGTTTGATCTCAAGCGCTTTTTGATTTCGGAGGATGCAGAGGAGTTGGGGGAATATGCAGGATTTTTCGCCCATCAAAGAGAAATATTGGATGAAAACCAGCAAAAAAAACCAGGTTATTCGATCACCATCCGCCTTTTAGATAAACAGCTTACGCTTGATACTACCAGCGATACCCGCATTAGCGTCGCAAATAAATATGATAATCTGAGCCACCAAATGATCTTTTTGTCCAAAGGTAAAGATGCTGAAGTTTTTATCCGTCGTGGTCTAGAACTTGATCCAACCAATAAATATCTCCCCATTAACCTCCCCCCCGCCCTCCTTCTTCAGGGTCGTTTTGAAGAAGCCAAAGTTGAATACTTGAAGTGGTCTCCGAAACCCTACGGAGCGCAAGACCTACCCACCTACCGCGATGCATTTCTCTCCGAATTCGACGACTTCTATGACAAGGACTTAGTCATCCCCCGCATACAAGAAATCAAAACCCTCCTAAAATCCCTGGACATAAAAACCAACGATAAAAACTAAACCATGTGCCGCCTCATCGCCCTCTTCCTTTGCCTCCTCCCACCTCTACTCGCCCTAGCGCAAGTAGAGCCCGACTGCACTAAAATGCTGCACGAGGGAGATGTGCTAATGGCCCGCAAAGACCCGCCGCTGGAGGAAGCCCTGCGCTGCTACCTGAATGCTTTGAACTGTAATTCGCAGCTGGCTGGGGAGGTAGGGCCTAAGCTAAAAGGAGTATTTGATGCCATCAAAAAACAAAAAGAAAGCGAGCAAACAGAAAAAACCCGCGCCCAGAAAGCCCTCGAAAATTCCCGGCAAGACCAGATCAAAAAATTGCTCGCCGATGCTGATGCCTTTCGCAACAAAGGCAATCGCTTTCCTGACGCACTCCGAGCCTACGAAAACGCCCTAAACTTGGCCAAACCCGTCGAAAAAGCCGCCATCGAACAAGAACGCTCTGCCACTTTAACCGCCCAAACCCAATTTGATTTTGAACGCAACCGCGACATCGGCCTGGCCTTAATATCTGTCGAGGATGGCCGAGCGGCCCTGCCCTACTTGCTAAAAGCCCAACAAGCAAAACCCGCCGATTCCATCGTACAAAAAGCGATTGCCCGCTGCGATACCACGACTCATAGATACGTTGCCCACTGTGGCACGAGTGAGACTTGCTTATGCGATAGTTTTTATGCTGCAGGACAGACCCTGCGTGGGGAAGAGCATTTCGATGACGCGGTAAAGCGTTTTGAAGTCGTGGCCCAGCTTTGCCCCGAGCGAAATGCCCGGGCTGTCATTGACAGCATTTACCGGGAGCACCGGATATGGATCTATCAGGATGGGAAGTTTGCAATTGCTACGCCATTAGGGGAGCCGATTACACCGTTTCAGTTTTCTAACCCGGAGCCATTTCATAAGGGGGTGGCCATTTACTCAGAGAATGATAAGTATTTTTTTGTGGATAAGGAGGGGAAGGTGTTGACGCCCGGGTCTGGATACGATGGAATTATGAAGGCAGAGGGTAAGTTGTATTATCTAATCAGAAAGTATTATAACAATGACATGAAAAAAACATATGTTTACCATGGCTATACCGATGAAACTGGTCAACATCCAGTATATTGGAAAGTATTTAGATCACGACCACTATTTGTAACTGAAATTGGACCCTGGTTTACAGTCGATTCCCTTCAACTCTTCTTTAAACAAACAAATCAGTATGATGATGTCACCGTTTTTCCAAACGGAATTATTGGAATAAATAAAGGGGGCATGTGGGGTCTTATTGACAAAAGGTATAAAGAAATCACTGCACAAAAATATTACGATGTTTGGAATATATGGGATGGTACTATTCGAGTCCGAAATGGTTTTGGACATTACCTGATAGATCAAAATGGCTGCGAATTTCAATTGCCTGGCGATGTTATCTACAGTTTTCAAGAAGGTGTGGCTTGGGTAGAAAAAGGAGACATGTGGGGTTTATTCGATATTAACGGCAAAGCAATAATAGAGCCCCTTTTGAAATACAATGAAATTAGGAATTTTCATGACAATGTCGCTTGGTTTAAAACTGATGGCAAATGGGGCCTGATGGATAAAACTGGCAAAGAAATGATAGCACCTCATCTGCAATATGAAGAAATTCATGATTTTTATGACGGTGTTGCTTGGGTCAAAAGCGAGGGTAAATGGGGCGTAGTTGATAAAAATGGCAAAGAAGTAATAGTGCCTGACCTGATGTATGAGAAATTTGAAGATTTTAAGGATGGTGTCGCTTGGATTAAGAGTGATGGCAAATGGGG
>JANMME010000539.1:0-3366 GCA_031373015.1 Saprospiraceae bacterium | reverse complement strand
CAAGTCACCAAGAAATGGGCCGGAGTAGGCAAAGAGCTCTTCACCACAGCCGACAACTATGTGGTAGCCATAGACCCGAGCTTGCCTGCAAAAGATGATACCCGGCTGCTCATTCTCGCTGCTGCGCTTTGCATTGACAAGGTGCTGAAAGAATAAGGAGATATTTCTACATTTGCACCCATGTCAGACATTGTTTTTTCCTTAATCGCAAAAGAGCTCGACCGCCAACGTCGCGGAGTGGAACTCATTGCTTCCGAGAATTTTACCAGCCAAGCAGTCCTCAATGCCATGGGCAGCTGCCTCACCAACAAGTACGCCGAGGGTTATCCCGGCAAGCGTTACTATGGCGGTTGCGAAGTGGTTGACGAGGTAGAAACGCTGGCTATTGACCGCATCAAGCAACTTTTTGGTGCTGAATGGGCCAATGTGCAGCCCCACTCCGGCGCTCAGGCGAACGCTGCGGTTTTCCTGGCTTGCCTTGAACCTGGCGACAAAATTCTCGGGTTCAATCTTGCCCATGGAGGCCACCTTTCGCATGGTTTCGCCCTGAATTATTCTGGAAAGGTGTACACCCCCTCTTTTTATGGCGTCGAACCCGATACGGGGCGCATTGACATGGACAAGGTAGAGGCCATCGCAAAAGCCGAACAACCCAAACTCATCATTTGTGGCGCTTCAGCGTATGCACGTGACTGGGATTATGCCCGCTTCCGCGCTATTGCTGATTCGGTCGGAGCATTGCTCTTGGCTGATATTGCGCACCCTGCCGGCCTTATTGCCGCCAAACTTTTGAACGACCCACTCCCCCACTGCCATATCGTGACCAGCACGACGCATAAAACATTGCGCGGCCCCCGTGGTGGCATCATCCTGATGGGCAAAAACTTTGACAACCCTTGGGGGCGAACCACTAAAAAAGGTGAGCCCATCCAAATGTCGAGCATCTTGGACAGTGGCGTTTTCCCTGGAATGCAAGGTGGGCCTTTGGAGCACGTCATCGCGGCAAAAGCAGTTGCGTTTGGCGAAGCATTGCAACCTGCATACAAGGACTACTGCCGTCAAGTGGTGAAAAACGCTCAGGCCATGGCAGCCGAATTTATATCCCGTGGTTATGACATCATCTCGGGCGGCACAGACAACCACTTGATGCTCATTGACTTGCGCAGAAAAAATGTGACAGGCAAATTGGGTGACCACATCCTGGGCGAAGCGGATATTACCGTGAACAAAAACTTGATTCCTTTCGACCCACAACCTGCTATGACGACATCCGGCATTCGAGTAGGCGCTGCAGCCATTACTTCCCGAGGTTTTGGCGAGGGTGATTGCCGTCAGGTGGTGGAGTGGATGGACGAGGTGCTTACACACCCAGACAACGCTGCAACCCACGCCAAAGTGCGCGGTGCTGTGAACGCATTTATGAAGAGATTTCCTTTATACGAATAACCATTACACCAATAAACCAATCAACCAATCAACCAATCACCAGTCCACCAATCAACCAATCACCCCCTCCTACGCTTTTATTCGTCTTAGCCTTTGGCGGCGACGAAAGGCTTCGGCGGGTAAACGTACACCAATCACTAACTCATGGCCGATTCAAAAGCAAACCTGCTCTATGTGGAAGATGACGAAAGCCTTAGTTTCGTCACCCGCGACAATCTAGAACTCAATGGTTACCATGTCACCTATTGCGCCGATGGGAAGCAAGCCATGGACATCATCCAGGCAGGACAAAAGTTCGACCTCTGCATTCTGGACGTGATGCTCCCAGAGGTGGACGGCTTCACCATCGCACAAGAAATACGTTCGATTGACGATCATGTGCCGATCATTTTCCTGACCGCCAAGAGCATGAAGCAGGACAAAATACATGGCCTCACCATTGGTGCCGACGATTACATCACTAAGCCATTCAGTATTGAAGAACTGCTGCTGAAAATAGATATTTTTCTCCGCCGCACCAAGTACGCCGTCATCCTCAAGCCTGGCAAGCCCGTAAGCATTGGCAATTACGCTTTCGACTATAAAAACCTGAGTCTCACCGCAGAAGGTTATTCCGAGACGCTGACCCAAAAAGAAGCAGACCTGCTAAAACTCCTCAACGAGCACCGCAATCAAGTAGTAAAACGCTCTTTTATTCTAGTCACCATTTGGGGCAAAGACGACTACTTCCTTGGACGAAGCCTCGACGTTTTCATATCCCGGCTGCGCAAATACCTAAGCCTTGACGACCGGATAAAGGTCGAGAACATACATGGCGTAGGCTTCAAGTTCCGAGTGGACGACTAACGTTGAGATATTAAGATATTGGGATATCGGGATATTTGGAAGATCCCTATATCCCAATATCCCAATATCCCAATATCCCAATATCTTAACACCACCGTGCAACCACAAACCGAACAAAACGGCGGCTGTCTTCAAGCCTTTGGACGGGGGAGTTTTATTGCCATTTTGGTGGTTGCCATCCCTTGCTTTATCGTGTTGCGCTACCGGGATGAGATAGATGCTCGCCTCTCAGGCTTGAGCGAAATGCCCGTTTTCCAGCAACTTACCGATGATTTCAAAACAGGGGCAGAACTTGCTGGCTCGACTTTTGCAGCCGAATTGAATAAGTTTTACGCCGATTCGACGCTGCGCGCTGCTTCTGAAGTACTTCCAAAACGAAAATCTACCTACTGGCGCAGGGATCGCGTTGAGGCCCAACTCAAGGAGAAACTCGGGCGCAGGTATCAGACCGGTATGAGCCGATACCTCGACTATGTGGAACGGTATCGGGATTTTGCCGAACTCGAAATGCAGCGCAGCAAAATCCCGGCTTCTGTAACACTTGCCCAAGGGATTTTGGAGACTAATGCTGGGCAAAGCATACTGGCCACCCAAGGCAACAACCACTTTGGCATCAAATGCCGCGCCCGACCAGGATTCCGTCGCGATGGGGTGATTGACGACCGTGACTTTGACCAGCATTCGCTGGCTATAGATTGTATGCAGATGCAGGACGATTATGCTTGGGACCGGTTTGAGGTGTATCCTTCGGCGCGTGAGAGTTTCCGCAGGCACACGCTTTTATTGCAAGACCGCCGATATGGTTGGATGCTGCACGAATACGAAGTGGGTGGAATTTACCCTATCAAAAAGACGATCTTTGGGCACGATCGTGTGCCCTATTACGCTGCCTGGTGCGTAGGCCTCAAGCAATCAGGCTATGCCACCGCCCGGCTTTATGCCGAAAAATTGACCCTCATCATCGAGACCTACCAACTCTGGAAGATTGATTATGAGGCTGTTGCGACGTATGAGTAGGTTTATACTGGTGGATTTGGTGAATTGAAGACCTCGGAGGTTTTCGAAAACCTCCGA
>JANMME010000494.1:0-5138 GCA_031373015.1 Saprospiraceae bacterium | reverse complement strand
AACCCTTTCGAAGGGTGTTTTTCATCATGCCCCTTATTTGTCCGTTGGGGTAGGTAGGTGAGGCGACGTTGACGAACAGACGGCCTTGGGCAAAATCGGTCAGTTGAGCTGCTGTGATTTTGTATTTTCTGGAATAAAGTCCGGGGGCTGTTGACAAGCCCATGTCCACCAGTTCAGTGCCAGCTTCGTTTGGGTTTCCAATGCGGATTTTTACAGAAGTCGGCAGAATGTCCGCGACATAAATAGTGGTAGTAAGGCTGTCGAGCGTCCCATTTAGAATGCTGCGGCTGAACCCAAAAGCTGCTGAAGGGGGAAACGGTGGGGGTATTTGCTGCCCCTCGTTGATGGGTGCTAAAGAACCAAAATAGCCAACGTGACCTATTTGGCCGCGTATTTCTCCTTCGGGATAATTGACCGTTTTTATTACGACATAATATTTGCCTTCGCGGCATTTTAAGAGAAAATCAGGGTCAGGTAGTGTGTCCAGTTCGATAAGCCCTTGAAAGATATTGCCAAATAAACCAGTTAGTTTTGTAACAAAACTCCCCGTCTGACCTGCAGGGCCTTCGTAAATGCCAATACTAGTGACCGGGCTACTCAAACCATGGAACACAAAAGCATACGCGACATCCTCCGCCCCCAATGGGAAGTGGATGCCACCAAAAGCGCGAGCGGTAGAATTGTTGGGGGGCTCAGCGTCGCTCCCACTGAGCATACAGCTAAAATCCAGGTCGGTTTCGCAGACAAATTGACCGCGAATTTCGCCATTGGGGTGCGCGGTGGTGCGCACATCTGCATAAACGCCATTGATCAACAAATTTCGAAGTAGCTCAGGAGTAGCGTCCAATTGCCCGATCACGTGCCGCCCATTGATCAGCGGTAAAAAATCTAGTAGCACAGCTCCCGTTTGCCCCGTAATGCCGAGGCGGATTTTGGCCTCCTTCACGGCTCCGTCCATTTTCACCAACATACCGCTCACATTTACTTTGCTGCGGTCGGGCGTAAAAATAAAAGTGATGAGGCCTTTAGCGTCGGTGTTGACAGCCGGGATTGCCTCCGAGCCGCTTAACTCGACGTGGAAAATCAAGTGGGGGATAGGATTTTGTGCTTGGAGCGGCACAGCCATAAGGCTGGCAAAAAGCCACGCCGTCGTCAAGACTATGGCGTGTAAACCCACGGCCGTCAAGACTCTGGTGGGCAATGGACGAAAACGGTAGACAGTTTTGTTCATGACTAGTTGTATTTGAATGGATGACAATTACGGCAAACCTACTGCGCATCTAGGGTATTATTCAAGGTATTTTTTAGAAAGCAGCCATTTGTATGAAATTGGCAATTATACCCCTTCAACTAGCCCTTTGCACCCTCATTTTCAGCGCTCGTAGAGTTTTAAGATGCAATCAAAGTAGAATACGCTGATTTGCATCGTTTTTCTCCTTACAGAGAAAACTGTCGCTATGAAACTTAAACACCTTCTGTTCATTGGTTTACCCGCCGTCGTCAGGACTTTGGCGAGTGAACCCGCTATAGCCTTGACAACGGCGGGGCTTTTATTGGCAACCCAATCAGCCTTTGGTCAAATGGGCCCCACCAACGATTCCAACCGAAAAATCGGGAACGCCATCCGCGCCGAAAAACCACCGCGTCTGGATGGCGAGCTGGACGACGAATGTTGGCAGTCCGCCCCAGTAATGACCGATTTTATAACCAACAACCCTAATTTTGGAAACCCCGCCGCCGAAAGAACCGAAGTGCGCCCGGTCTATACCGATGAGGCGATTTATGTCGGCGCTTATCTCTACCAGCCGGCCAATACTATTCGCCATGATCTCAGCCCCCGCGATGGAGAAAGCACGGCAGATGCGTTCCATATTGGTTTTGACACCTACAGGGATCGCCAAAATGCATTTCGTTTTCAGATTACAGCAGGCAACGTTCAGAGTGACCTAAAAATGTCGCCCGAAAACATAGACCCCACCTGGGATGCCGTGTGGGATTCCAAAACCAAAACCCACGCAGACGGCTGGGTAGTAGAATTGCGCATCCCGTTCAGCGCGATCCGTTTTGCCAAACAAGCGGAGCAACATTGGGGCGTACAGTTTGCCCGGCAAATCCAGTATGTCAACGAGTTCAGTTCCTGGAGTCCGGTTGATCCCAATGGCGGCGGGGCGATGCCCCAATGGGGCAATTTGGAAGGTATCAAAGCAATTGACCCGCCGCTGCGCCTGGCGTTTTCGCCTTATTTGGCTGCCTCCTTGCAACGCGATCCCTTGTTGGGCGAAGATCCGGTGAAATACACCAACAGCCGTTCCCTAAACGGGGGCTTGGACGTGAAATGGGGTCTTTCAGAAAGTTTCACGCTGGATGCCACCTTGGTGCCCAACTTTGGCGAGGCGCAGAGCGACAACATCGTGCGAAACCTCTCTCCATTCGAGGTGCAATATGAAGAGCGGCGGCAATTTTTTACCGAAGGCACGGAATTGTTCGGAAAGGGTGGGCTGTTGTATTCCCGCCGTATTGGTGGGCAGCCACGTAAGTTTTATGATGCTATAGATGCATTAGGGGCCAACGAGATTTTGATCCAAAACCCCTCACAATCACAGCTTTACAATGCGACAAAGCTTTCTGGCAGGACAAAATCAAAACTGGGTATTGGCATTTTGAACGCCATTTCAGCGCCGTCCGAAGCCATCATTCGGAACGAATTAACAGGCGCGGAACGCAAATTCCAGACTTCGGAATTGACGAACTACAATGTCGTAGTGCTCGATCAGGCTTTGCCCCATAATTCCGCCCTGAGTTTTACCAATACCAGCGTCATGCGCGAAGGCGTGGCACGCGATGCAAACGTGTCGGCGCTCGCGTTCAATTTGCGCGACAAGGGAAATCGCTACGAAATTTTCGGTAGCAGCCAGTACAGCATGGTGTTCAACCCAGGGTATGCCACAGCTGAAAAGCCAAGCACGGGATTTGGCTATGATATTGGGGCACGCAAAGTGAGGGGGGCCTGGTCGGGGCAGTTGGCGCATACCGCCGTTAATGAAACATACGACCCGAGTGACCTCGGGTTCAACCGTCGCGACAATTTCTATCGGCTATTGGGCGTGATTAACCATGGCAATTTTACACAGCACGGCAACATCGCCTCCACGTTTTTTTTCCTCACGGTCAATAATAGCTGGCTTTATGCCCCGCGCCAATGGGAGTCGCTCGAAATCGAAGGATTATATGAATTGGTGAACACCAAGCGGCAGTCGTTTTCGCTGTACATGACCACAAAGCCCATCTGGTATTACGATTATTTTGAACCGCGCGTGTGGGGTAAAAAATACTACCACGCGCCCTATATCTTTTTCTCACCGAGTTTTAACACTAATTCTTCCAAGCGCGTTTTTGCAAAATTCCAATTGTTTTATGGCGAAAGCCCTATCCCCAAAGACCCGTACGTTGGCTTTCAAATAGAACCAACCTGGGTGGCGAACGATCATCTGCGCCTCTCTCTTGGCGTCAACGTCTCCAAAGACCACTCCAATTTTGGCGCGGTAGACTCAGACAATCCCGCTGACATCATTTTTGGTCGCCGCAATATCACTACCTTCGACAATGCTTTTTCCGTGGATTATCTCTTCGGTCCGCGCATGAACATCACCGCCCGCGCCCGTCACTATTGGGCTAACATTTATTACCACGAGTACTTGCACCTCAACGATGATGGCACCTTCATTCGCAGCGATTGGCAAGGATCGGCAGATGAGAATTTCAACCAGTTCAACGTGGATTTTGTCTACACCTGGCAGTTTGCGCCAGGCAGTTTTCTTAACCTCATTTGGAAAGAATCTGCCTTTGCGGGCGATTATGAGCGCGGGGGAACTTTTGGCAACAACCTGGACAAAACCTTCCATGCCCCACAGAACAACTCGCTGACACTCAAACTGATTTATTGGCTAGATGCTGGGAAATGGGGGGGACACAAGAAGATGTAGTCCTTGAGCTAAGTGTGGCACACCTTGAAGGGGTGCCACACTTTCTTGGTGTACCTTGTGCCTTCATCCACTCCTCCAAACTTGACGATCGCTTTCGACGCAAAACGCTATTTCAACAACGCTACCGGCCTCGGCTTTTACAGTCGGACGCTGCTGGAGGGCTTGCGCCGTTTTTATCCTGAACACCGATATTTGCTCTACGCCCCTTACAATCGCGGGAAATGGGCCTCGCCCAATGACGAGATGAAATTGCCTGACTCTTGGTTGGGTCAGACGCTGCACCCACTTTGGCGCAGCAGCGGAATTACCCGGCAATTGCAACGCGACGGTGTGGATTTTTTTCACGGACTGAGCCACGAACTCCCCACAGGCCTTCGACGGGCAGGCATTCGCAGCGTGGTGACGATGCACGACCTGATTTTCATGCGCTACCCGGAATTGTACCCGGCCATTGACCGGTTTTTTTATAAAAAAAAGTACCGACGGGCAGCAGAAACAGCCGATAAAGTGGTCGCCATCAGCCAACAAACTCGGTCTGATTTGGAGCATTTTTTCAATATCCCTGCCCAAAACGTGCAAGTCATCGGTCAATCCTGCGACACCGCGTTTGAACGCTTAAGCCTCCGAAAGCAGCCTGACCGATTGGCCTTGCCACTCCCATTTGGGAAAGAGATTCCGGCCTCTGATTACCTTATTGCTGTGGGAAGCCTCACGCCACGAAAAAATTGGCACCGGTTATTTAACGCACTTTTTTTACTAAAAAATCAGGGGCTAAATATACCGCTCGTAGCGGTGGGTAGTGGCAACAGTGCCTATGCAAAGAGCCTGCGATTACAAGCCGAAAATCTTGGCCTCCAAGTCTATTGGCTCGACCAATTTGTGACGACGGAGGAACTTGCTTTGCTATACCGACGGGCGGCAGCGCTGGTGTATCCTTCTGTATTTGAAGGCTTTGGCATCCCAATTTTAGAAGCCATGACGGTTGGAATTCCCGTGGTGACGACACGCGGGGGCTGTTTTGAGGAAGTGGGCGGCTCGGCTGCTTTATACGCCGACACGAATAATGCGGAAGATTTGGCACTACAGCTTGCGAGGGCGTTGGAAACATATGTTCGTGCAGGATTGATTGCTAAAATACCAGCCCAAATCGAGCAA
>JANMME010000484.1:0-4949 GCA_031373015.1 Saprospiraceae bacterium | reverse complement strand
GTTTACGGGTTTCCAGAATATCAAAAGTAGTTACGGAACCGCTGGCGTTCACATCCGCAGCCACCATTTGGTAAACACTTGTGAAGGGTTCTATGGCCAGGATGTGTTTGGACATTAAGACCAAGTCATAAGTGGTAACTCCATTAAGGGGATTGTCATTTTTAGAGGGGGTAAGGACAATATTCGAATTAAGTGGGACGAAGGAAAAAAGCCCAAAACCATTCGCATCAGAATAGTCAAAATATGAAAAAGGAGGTGCAAAAGAACTGGTTCCGTTTATCTGAAACCGCACCTCTTCCACTCCATCTACCAATGGTGATGTTTTGGCAGTAACACTAATATGACCTCCATCAGGGTCGATACAATTGCCAGGATTATCTCCTATCGTGACGTATGTAATGCAGGAATCTGTTTTCCCAGCCAAATCCCTGACCCAAAGTTCAACAGGCCTGGTAGCAAAAATATCGACACAAGTAAAAGTCACCGAACTTTGAGGGTTTCCCAAATTATCCAGCGGAAAGCCCATTCCATTTGGGCCGCTTTCTCGTACTGCTAGCATTAGCTTATTCTGGGGTGTGATATTATCTGAAGCACTGAAAAGGAAATCGCTTGCCAACAAAGTGATTAATCCAATGGGTAGAACACTCACCGTAGGCAAAGTGGCACACGTCACCACTGGCGGCGTACAATCCTTCACCTCCATCCCATATTCACAAAACCGCTCTACCCCACCCTGCTCGATGCGCCAGAGAATGCGGTGTTTTCCAAGGGGAAGTTTTGGCACGGAATAGCTCAGGTTTTCGATGCCCGTGGTCCATTTCAAGTGAGCCACGATCGAGTCGGCAAAATGGGTTATTTCCAAGCCAAAACGGTATTTCATCGAATCTGGCAAGCCTGTGCGGTGGTCGAATGCGATGGTGTCGCCGAGGGTGTAGTTGGGGTTTAAAACATTGTTGTACAATACTTTACCAGAAAGAGCAGCATTGCTTCGGATCACCGTTTCCGCAGTGTCGTTGCCGTCTAGGTCGAGAAAAAGCGTGTACTCTACTGTAATATCATTACTGCCGCAGCTGTCCCGCGCCACGATGCTAAGATCAACATCAGCTTCGGGAAGATCGGAAAGCATCAGGCTGGAATTCCAGGTGTAGGGCGGGGCTTTCCAGAAAAGGGTGTCGTTGCTGGAGTCGTCGCAAAAAAGTTGCGTACTGGTGGGGCAGCTGGCGTAATATGGACATTGGGCAGCAGCACAGCCCAGCCGAAGGAAAGCAACGAATAGAAGAAGATTTTTCATGGCGAGGTGGGATATTAGGATATTTAGATATGGGCCACAATTACAATGCCGAGGATCCTTACTGGCCAGAATGTGACAGTTCTAAAAACGATTCGGGGTGCGACTTGAAGTCGCACCCCGAATATGTCGCAAGGCATTTCGCCCCATCTGTTTGTCTCCCTTTAATTATCAGGCATCCATTTTACTGCTGCAAAACCTTAAGCACCCTGATTCCCTTTTTAGTTTTTATGTGCAGGAAATAGACCCCTTTGCCGAGATCAAGATGCTTAAAGTGTGCTACGTTTTCACCTTCCTCCAAGTGAAGGGTTCTTTTCAGACTTCCTTGAGCATCAAGCAGATCTAAGTGAACCTCTCCTATATTTTGACCCGATATTTCGACTTTAAAATCGCCCTTGGCAGGGTTTGGGGAAACAGTGGTTTTAAAGGCCTGGGGCAGTTCGTCTGTTCCAACAAGCAGTGCAATCGAAACAGATTTTTGAGCGGTTTGACACTGATTGGCGGCGCTCAATTTCACCGTATAAGTGCCGGGGGCAGCATAGTGATGGGTTGGATCCTCCTCTGTACTCGTGTTGCCGTCGCCAAAATCCCAGAGGTAAGCAGTCGCATTTATGCTCGAATTGTTGAAACTAGCCGTTTGGCCAACAGCAGAAATGCTGAAATTAGCCACCGGGAGCGACAGCACGGTTATCGTTTGAAACGCGGTGTCTCTGCCAAAAGCATTCGATGTTATGAGGCGAACGGTTTTATTTCCCGCCGTGGAATATTTGACCGTATGTGGCCCCACACCCTGCGCGGAAAGTGGCTGTGCCGCAGCACCAAAAGTCCATTGATAGGTAGGGGTAGCGCCCGAAGAAGGGATGGCATTGAATGTCAAAATTTCTTGAGGGCAAGCGGTATCCGAGGAAACAGTAAGTGCCGCAGTTGGAATCTCCAATGATAATTTCCAAAGTTCCCTCCCAACTACGTCATCTTGGGCAAAAAAGTAAAGATTGTCACCAATGACGTGAAAATTAGAAGGGGAAGAACTACCTGCAGGGTTGATATCGGCCAACAATGTAGTGCCAGAAGCCATGCCGTCCGTTACCCAGAGTTCGGTGCCATTCACCCCATCACTGGCTTTGAAAAACATGCGATTATTATGGATAATCGAAGCTGAGCCAATGTTACTACCAATAAACCCAGGGAATATGTCTTTAATTAATCCCGTACCCGCAGCAGTGCCATCCGTGCTCCAGAGTTCATCTCCATTGGCACCTGTAAATCCGTTGAAAACCAATTTGCCATTGAGGACTCCTAAAAACCCTCCAAATACATTTGCTCCTCCAGACGAAACGGCCTTTAGTTTTTGGGTGCCCGGTTCCGTCCCATCTGTTGTCCAAATTTCAAATCCCGCAGTTCCATCCTTGGCAGCGAAAAACAGCTTGTTGTTGAATACAAAGAAAGCGCGCTCACTATCATCCCCTATGCCATTTCCACTATCCAGAAAAATATCTTTTACAAGCGAGGTGCCAAGGGTTGTTCCATCGGATTTCCATAGTTCCCGGCCATGGGCGCCATCTGATGCTACATAAAAGAAAATGTTTCCCAAAGAGATCAAATTGCTTGCGCCGCCCCAGCCAAAAGGCCCAGCCCAGGTATCCTTGACCAATTGCGTTCCGGCTGCGGTGCCGTCTGTTACAAAGAGTTCTTCCCCATAATCAAACGAATTCGCAGAAAAATACAATTTGCCGTTATGTACGTGCATGTTGCCCGGGGAACTGCCAAAAAAGCCAGGATAGGCATCCACGGCTAATGCAGTACCTGATGGCGTACCATTGGTTGACCAAATCTCCTCGCCCAAATTGCCCTCTTCGGATAGAAAATACAATTTCCCGTTGTAGTTCGCAAATTCAGGCTTTTTGTAGCCATAATAAGGGCCATCGCAAGGGCCAGAACAAGCATCGTGCAGCAAAACAGTCCCAGCCGCTGTTCCATCTGATTTCCAAACCTCAGATCCGTTAGCAGGGTCATCACCACCAAAAAAAATCTGCCCATTAAAATCCGTATAAAAACCCGCAGCGCCATTGTTTAAACCTGAATTTATGTCTTTGACAAGAACCGTACCTGCCGCCGTTCCGTCAGATTTCCAGAGCTCATCCCCTGTTACACCATCGTTTGCAACAAAAAAAAGCGTGTTGCCAATGACCAGAGATTCTGCATCATAGTCATCCAAGGAGGGAGCGGAGCCTGTTTGAATGTCTTTCACCAAAACTGGCTGGCAAAAAGCTGCAATGACCTGAAATAGTAAAAGGAAAGTGAAAAGTTGTTTCATAAAAAGTATGTGTGTTTAAAAAATTAAGGATCGAATAAAGATGCGCCTAAGCGCAAAAAGCGTGCTTAAAACACATAGGCACAATAGGGCACATAGGGTTGAAAATCAAAACTATGTGCCCTATTGTGCCTATGTGTTTCGAACACACTCAAAATGCGTGACTGCTATTTTTTCTTCGCCTTTGGCGAGGCTTTTCCTTTCGGTGCAGCCTTCTTGGCATCAAAAGCTCCCGGCATTTCCTTTTCAATAATCGCCTTCACATCGGCCAAGGAAAGACTGGCCGCTTGATCGGCGGTCATTTTCGCGCCCTCAAACGGCGGCAGTTTCAGATTCTCTTTTTTGAATCGGATAAATGGCCCCCAACGCCCGTTTTCAATTGCAATGGTCTCTTCTGGCCAATGTTGGATGTAGCGGTTGGCCTCTTTTTCCACCTTTTGTTTGATGAGATCAATGGCTTGAGCCTCTGTAAGGGCATCGAAATTGACCTTTGGCGGCACGTTCACAAACAAGTCGGCCCACTTGATGAACGGCCCAAAACGGCCTTTGCCTTTTGTGATCGGCAATTCTTGGTAATGCCCCAAGGGCCGGTCGGCCTCGAGTCGGGCTTTCACCAATTCTATTGCACGATCGTAGTTGGTCTCGAATGGATCTTCTCCTTTGGGCAGGCTGATAAAAGTGCTGCCGAACTTGACGTAAGGTCCATAGCGACCCGTGTTTACCTCCAGGGTTTCGCCGTTGAACTCGCCCAACGCACGGGGGAGCTGGAACGACTCCAGGGCTTCGGCAAGCGTGACGGTTTCCATACTTTGTCCGGGACGAAGGTTGGCATATCGGGGTGTTTCTTTTGCCTCCAGTTCGTCGCCAGTGCCGATTTGAATCACAGGTTTGCCCAGTTTGCTCATGCGCACCAAGAGTGTGCGCCCGGAAGCAGGATCGAGGCCGAGGATGCGCTCGCCGCTGGCACGGTCGGCTTCTTTGAGGGTTTTCTCTACGTTCTCGTGGAAGGGTTTGTAGAACCGGTCAATCATGCTCGGCCACTGCAATTTGCCCTCTGCAATATGGTCAAACTCCGCTTCTACGCTGGCGGTGAAACCATAGTCCATCACCTTTTTGAAATGCCCCTCAAGAAAGTCGGAAACGATCATCCCCATGTCCGTGGGGTAAAGCACGTTTTTGGTGGTGCCGGTTATTTCTTTGCTCTTTGCCTTTGTTATGGCGTTGTTTTTCAAAGTGAAAACTTGAAAAACACGCTCCTCGCCCTCCCGGCTTTCTTTGACCACGTAACCCTTGCTGGTTTCCATGATTTTTGAAATCGTGGGGGCGTAGGTGGATGGTCGGCCAATGCCC
>JANMME010000472.1:0-8162 GCA_031373015.1 Saprospiraceae bacterium | reverse complement strand
CAGCATTTTCCACCTGAAGCAATTCGCCGCCCTGTATCAGATAGCTCCCTATGTCGTTGTCAATTTGGACATTCCAATCCGATAATGGTAGCTCTCCAAGATCAAACAGGCAGTTTTGGTTAATATCTTCATACACCACGCAATGCACCGATGCCGGGTTCGGTGCATTGGGCGCCGCTGGCCAGGGGATGGAATCCAGGAGCAAAAAACTTTTGGATGGTCCGTGATTTAGGGTAGGGCCATTGTAGAACCCCACTCTGCCAGTAATAGCACTGGCGTTGTTTTGGTTGGTGGCAAGATAAAATGCCGATGCTGCCGTATCGGGTACACTATATAATCTTTTGCTTAAAAGATTGCCTACATCGTCCATTTGAAACAGACCGAAGGTATAATCAGGTCTGTTGAATAAAAGCAACAAGGACTGATCGTTCAATGGAGCCAGGTCAACTACCGGGTTGTCAACAAAGTACTTGTTCCATAAAATCGTTCCATCCTTGTCAAGCCTGCTGAGCAAGCTCCTATTGTCGGAAGTGTATGACAGCAAAGTAAAACCTCCATTCCCATGCGCAATAAACTTGTAGGGTCTGGAATAATTGAATTGTTTGGTGTCTAATATCTGGCCATTCAGACTTAGAACAGAAAACTTGAGGTGGCCGTTTTCGTGATAAGCCATCAAGAAGGAACAATCGTCTCTTTTAACGAGGCGTGCGCTATTAAAAAAACGATCAGGGTGTGATTCGGCATGTGTGACGACGTTATCGTGGTTCAACTCAATAATTTGGGCGTATTCATCAGGGTAAAATGAGACAGCATTATCCTCCCTGTTTGCTACCATTAGTTTGTGGCCATCGGGTAGACAAACGGCATCTTCGAATACGGCAACGCATTCAGGATTCAATGCTTTGAATGCACCGATTACGCCATTTTGGTTCATTTGGGCATATTGTGTTTGGGCCCAGAAGGGAATCCATGTCCCGAATCCACCACAACTGTAGTTCTCGTTACCGCTCCTTATTATGGTAAAAAGTTCTTGCTTGTCCTCCAACAGTACGGGGCGATGGTAAGGAGAGCTTTCTACTTCTGTCGTTGTCCAGATGGCATCGCCAACGGAGTTTAATAAACCATATATTAAGTTTCCGCTCGGTGATACATCGAGATAAACGGTGCCGGTACTATCGTAGAATGCTGCCCGATGCATCATCAGATAATCTCCATTAGGTCTTGCATTCAGGAGTAAAGGGTAATAATTGTGTTTATTATCGCCAAAATATTTTAGGACAGGTCCTTGAGCGAATAATCCAGTAAAAAAAAGGAAAAGGGAAAAGAGGAGTATGGTGATTTTTTTCATAATAAGGGTAATTTGTAGTAAAAGTAATTTGAATTACCCAAATGCCCACTAATAGTTCGTAATTATTAGCCTGATATCCGATCTTTATAGCCTCCTTTTGACAGAGTAAATGACACCGCAGCCATAGATTGGGCCAATCTTGCCGACCGTTTGCATTTTATTGCCGACCTTTTTCGCTGTTATCAGGAGATGCCCGATTTGTTGTTGCCTGAATAAAACGGAACTTGTTATATAGGAGACAAAAATGCTGCGCTATATTTGTGCTATTCGAAAAGGGCTCAACTGGCAAATGCCTTTGTGCCAAATCATAACAATCTAATACTACATCTTATGGCAAACCAAACTCAGTTATCCTTCTTAAGGGATGGCGTAACATCCTTCAATGATTGGAGATCAAACAACCCTTGGGAAACGATAGACCTGTCGGGGGCTGATTTGTCGGGGTTGAACCTGTCTGGGGCAAACTTGAGCGGGGCAAACTTGAATGATGCAATTTGCACCGGGGCAAGTTTCTCCCTAGCGAATTTGAGCGGTGCAAGTTTAACCAGCACCCAGGGAGACACGCTAGATTTATCCGGGCTTGATTTTTCGGGAGCAGATCTGTCCAATGCGAATTTTACGCTTGTGATTTTATCCAACTCGAATCTGTCCAATGCGAATTTGACCAAGACGAATTTGACCAATGGGGCATTGGACGGGGCGAATTTGAGCGGGACAATTATAAGCGGGACAAATTTGAGCGAGGTGATTATGCAGGGGCTCGACTTGTCCGGACGAGATTTGTCGGGTATGGATTTGTCCTACTCGGATTTGCGTTCTGCGAATTTGAGCAACGCAAATTTGAGCGGGGCGAATTTGACTGGGGCGCAATTGCAGGGGGCAAATTTGAGCGGGGCGAATTTGACTGGAACCATAGGGTATCCGTAAGATTTTACTCGCTTGTGAAGATTAAAACGTTATCACCAACCATACCTTGTAAAAATATGATGCACAACATCACCAAACTAGTCTTCGAAGGCGGCGGCGTAAAAGGCATTGCCTACGCCGGCGCTTTGCAGGTCTTTGAACAAAAAGGCGTCCTGCAACAAATAGACGGCGTGGCCGGCACCTCTGCGGGGGCCATAACGGCCTGCCTGGTAAGCCTGCGCTATTCCGCAGAAGACATCAAAACCTTGGTCGGACAAGTGGATTTTAGGGCCTTTGCCGACCATGAAAACCTGTTTAAAAAGTACCGTTACTATGGCATGCACCCGGGCGACACCTTTTTGGGCTGGCTCAAACAATGTATCAAAAACAAAGGCTTGTCAGAAGACGCCACGTTCCAGGATTTCCACAACGCCCATTGCCTGGACCTGAAAGTGTATGCCTGCGATATCAATGCGCGGCAGTTGCAGGAGTTTTCGCTGGAAGAGACTCCTACTGTAATCGTTGCCGAGGCCATACGGGCTTCCATGTCTATTCCACTCTTTTTCAATGCCTGGCAATTCCCCTCAGGCAACCCCAATGACCACCTGTTTGTGGACGGCGCGATGGTCTACAATTACCCCATCTTTGCTTTCAGTGATGGGACCGATATAGATTGGTCAGTGCTCGGATTTAAATTGAGGGATATTCATGCTGTACGCCCTACAGAACATTTTGGGTATGGCAAATGGTTTGCGTATGTCAAAAACACGTTTGAAACACTTTTGGAAGCACAATCCTTTGTTTTTCAACGCGACCCGGAGCAAGTGAAGCGCACCATAATAATAGATAATCTGGGCATTTCAACCACTGATTTTGATATTACAGCGGCGCAAGAAGAAGCCTTGTTTGATTCCGGTGTTGCTGCGGCGACGGAGTGGTTTGCTGCGGCAAAGTAAACGATCTGAGAAATCCGTGGCCCATCCCTGCAATCCGTGGCCCAATGGAACACGGATTGCACGGATGGGCCACGAATTTCTCAGATCGAAAAACAAGGTGCTTATCCAGTAGAAATGTCTAAGTTTGTGACCTGTTTGTCACCCAACCAAGTCACATACTATGCAATCTAAAATCTTTACCCTTGTTGGCCTGTTCTGCTTGTCTACCCTGTTCATGTTTTGTAAAAAAGATGCAGAACCAGCAGAAGAAAGCCCTTTTTTCGATTTTTTCAACGAAGCTCTGGTCAATATTGACACTGTAGAGAATGCGGCAGATGCTTGGGAATACGGCTTTGGCTTTACTCCGCTCAAGAGCGGTAAAATCACCAAGTTTGGCATCAAGCTACCCGCTACCGGCGATTATAGCGTGACCCTTTGGGACCTTTCCGGGCCTACTCCTGTAGTCATGCTTACCAAGAAGGTCACTTCGGCCCAAATGCATGCGAACGCATTGGCCGGCATACCCGCTATTTCGCTACAAGGCGGCGTTCAATATGGCCTCACCGTACGGTCCAACGCATTTTACCGCATCACTAAACCCGGCAATGGCAAGTTCAACTTCCCCAAAACCATTGGCAACATCCGCATTGATGCATACCGGGAAATCGTAAACAACACCAGCCTTGCCACCTTCCCGACCACGACCAACGACACCCGGGTGACGCCTTGCGTAAACGTGATTTTTATCGCGGATTGATTTTGTTTCTCGCAGATGTCACACAGATGTTTCACGCAGATGTTACGCAGAATAGCATGATTAAAAATTCTGCGTAACATCTGTGTGAAACATCTGTGTACCATCTGTGTGAAACATCTGTGTACCATCTGTGTGAAATAACAGTGAAAAGGCCTTCGATATATGTTACAACGTGTTGGACTCCTCTTGCTCCTCCTCTTGGTCTCGATGAAAGGGCTTTGCCAACAGCGGCTTCTGGATTCCTTATTACAACTAGAAAAAACCTATCTCCAGGAAGATTCCGTGCACGCAAAACTGCTCACCGATATCGCGCGACGCTACTATTCCATAAACCCTGCAACGGGCGCGAAGTACGCTGAAAAAGCCATTCAAATCGCTAACAAACTACCCGATAAAAAATTTCTAGCCGGTGCTTTCAGTGCCATGGGTGGCAATAGACTATCCCAGGCAGATTATCCTGCCGCCCTCGAAAACTATCAGAAAGCACTTGAAATCAACGAACGCCTTGGCAATTTGCAGGGTATCGGCAACAATTACAACAACATAGGGTTGGTCTATTATTCCATATTCGACTACCCTCGCGCGCTGGAATTTTACCAAAAAACGCTGGGTATTCAGGAGCGCATGAACAACAAAACCGGCATGGGCAATGCGCTGGGTAATATCGGAAATATTTACAACGATTTGCAAGACTACGCTAGAGCGAAAGACTACTATGAAAGAGCGCTTGCCATCAGCGAGAACACCGGCAACCTTCGAGGGGTGGCGGGCAATCTGATGAATCTTGGCAATGTTTATACCCAACTTCAGGATTACCCAAAAGCCCTTGAATACAAACAGAAAGCCCTGCAGATCAACGAGCAATTGGGCAACCAAACCAGCATCGCCAACAACCTGGGCAACATTGGCAACGTGTACATCAAGCTGGGGGATTATCCATCGGCCATTCAGTGTCACGAACGCGCCTTGGCCATTTCAGAGAAAATCAACGATAAAAAGGCTGCTGCCTTCAACTATGCCAGCATCGGGAACGTCCATTTTTTACAGAAAAACTATGCACAGGCCATTGCTTATGAATCGAAAGCCCTGGACCTGGCCCAAAGTGTTGGATCGCTCAGTACCGCCAGCGATGCCCTGCTCAACCTTTCCCAAATATATCAGGCTACGGAAAAATTTGACAGCGCCTATCTCACTTATAAGGGTTATATTGTGTTGAAAGACAGCATAGATAATGTGGAAAAACAAAAAGAAGTGACCAAAAAGACCCTCCAGTTTGAATTCGGCAAAAAAGAAGATTCCTTGCGGCAACACCAGATCATTACCGATGCAAAACTCCAGCAACAAATCCTGCTAGCCGGCAAACAACAACAAGAACTGGAACTCAAGCAAAGCGCAATCAGCCTCGCCAACAAGGAAAAAGCCCTGGAGCGCCTGGCTTACCTGAAATCTCAGGCCGAACTCAAAATTGAGCAAAGCCTCAGCCGGGAAAAACAAGAACAACTCAATCTGGCAGAAAATGAGCGCAACTTGCAAGCCACTCAGGTGAACCTCCAGAAAACCCAACTGGAACTCCAGGACAGAGCCTTGCAAACCCAAAAAACACAGCGACTGTTCTATCTTGGGGGCATCGCGTTGTTGTCGCTACTGTCTTTTTTCATTTTCCGCAACTTCCGCAACCAACAAAAGTCGAATCGGATCATCCAATCGGAAAAGCAGAAATCCGACGATTTGCTGCTCAATATTCTCCCGGCCGAAGTGGCCGTGGAGTTGAAGGAAAGCGGCAGTGCCATGGCGCGACAATTCGACGAGGTAACCGTCTTGTTTACTGATTTTGTTGATTTTACGCAGATTTCAGAAAAACTTTCCCCACACGAGTTGGTCAGCGAACTGCACCTGAATTTCAAGGCATTCGACGAGATTATCGGACGATATGGGATGGAAAAAATAAAGACCATTGGAGACGCTTACATGGCCGTTTCAGGCTTGCCGGTGCCCAACACCCAACACGCACATCTGGCCGCACAGGCAGCGCTGGAAATCCGGGAATTTGTTCGGCAACGGAAAAAAGGTATGGCCCAGCCCTTCGAGATCAGGATCGGAATGCACAGCGGCCAGGTTGTGGCTGGTATCGTCGGGGTGAAAAAATTTGCCTACGACATCTGGGGCGACACGGTGAACACCGCCGCACGGATGGAAAGCAGCAGCGAACCTGGAAAGATCAATCTGAGCGGCGCCACCTACGCCTTGTTAAAGGACGCGTTCGATTGCGACTATCGGGGAAAAATCACGGCGAAGAACAAGGGGGAGATTGATATGTATTTTTTGACGGGGAAGTAAATCGCCTCACTCATTCCCCTTCCAAACCCGCAGCACATTCCCGCTACAAATCTTGCGCACGTCATCATCCGAGTAGCCCCTGCGCAACAGCTCTGCGATCAGGTTTGTATATTCGTCCACCTCGTCCAAATCAGGCGGAAGCGCCAGCCTTACCCCATCGAAATCACTGCCAATTCCCACATAATCAATCCCTACCAGGTTTTTGATGTGGTCAATATGATCGGCTACATCGCGCACGGAAATCCAGAATGGCTCGCCGTTTTTCTTGCCAAATTCCTGATAAAACGCCACGGCTTCAGGCCCGAATTCAGGGATTTTTCTCGCTTCCCGTTCTTTATCCGCCTTTTCCCAAGCATCTCGCAGCTGCTTGCCCAGAAAATACTGGCTAAAAGGCACCTGCACCACGCCACCGGTTTTCGCAATGGCCTGGATGAGCGAATCCGGCAAATTGCGCTCAAAACCGGGTGTAAAATGCCGACAGCCTGAGTGCGTCGCGATCAGCGGCTTTTTGGCCACTTCCAGCACGTCCATAATGGCTTCATCGGAGAGATGACTCACATCCACCATGATGCCCACGCGATTCATCTCGCGCACCACCTCGCGACCGTATTCGCTTAGTCCGTGGTGGGTATGCAGGGTATCGTAAGAGGAGTCGGAGATGTGATTGTCCTTTCCATGCGTCAGTGTCACATAGCGGATGCCGCGTTGGTGGAAGTAGGCCACGTCTTCGATTTTGTCGAGCGGAGAGCCGTTTTCCATACCCATCGGGAGGGATATGATGCCTTTTTTGAAATTGGCCAGCACATCGTCGGCATGGGGCGCGAGGGCAAACTTGTCAGGATAATCCTTTACGATGGCGTTTACCATGTCAATGAGTGAGTCTGCCACTTGCCTGGAGCGACCAGGTTCTTTTTGAAAATGTGCGGGGATGTAGATAGACATAAACGGCCCGTACAGCCCGCCCTTTTTGGCGCGTTCCCAGTCAAAATTGCCGTCGGGGTTTTTCAGCGCAAAGGCCGTGTAGCCCGGTGTGTACCATTTTTTGTGTTCCACCAAATGCCAGGGAAAATCAATGTGCGTGTCCACAATGGGCGTGGTGGCGAGGAGGGCGTTGGCCCGGCGGAGGTATTCGTCTTGCGGTTTTTGCTCCGTGCAAGAGAGCAATGTAGAAAGCAGCAGAAACAAGGAAAGATTGCGCAACATGGTTGTTATTTTTAGGCTGAAAAGATATGGAACAGTTTGGCGTACTTTCAAAAGAATAATCTTATTTAGACCAAATGATTGATTATCAATGTTTTAATTTTTTACACCGTAAAAATACGTTACTTGGCTAAAAAAGTAGTTGCATAAGAAAACAATACGTTGCACCTTTGTGCCGACAGTTGGTTATTGGGAGATTTGTTTATTGGGTTATTCGGATACCAGCGCTTGGCCACTCAAATAACCAAATCCCCAATTCCACAAATCAACAACAATGCAGAAATTAACAAAAGCAGAAGAAGACCTAATGCAGCTCCTTTGGGAGGCAAGCCGCGGCACCGTAAGCGACTTGCTCGAACGCTGTCCTGAACCTAAGCCACCGCACAGCACGGTTTCAAGCGTGGTGCGCATCCTGGAAAAAAAAGGATTCGTAGGCCACAAAGCTTACGGCAAAACCCACGAATATTTTCCCTTGGTGGAGCGCGAGGCGTATGGGCGGCGCTCCTTGGGTGATTTATTGCGCAACTACTTTGGCGGTTCAGTGCCACGCTTGGTATCCCATCTGGCCGAGGAGGAAAAACTGAGCAAATCCGAACTGGACGAGATGCTGCAGCTTTTAGAAACGGAAAAATCATCCAAACCCTAACATGAGCCATCCGGAATTTTGAGTTTAATACGT
>JANMME010000464.1:0-4108 GCA_031373015.1 Saprospiraceae bacterium | reverse complement strand
AATACACCCAGTTGAAATTTCTTAAAAGCCAATTTCCCGGCATCCCGCTCATTGCGCTCACGGCCACTGCCGATAAACTCACCCGCAAAGACATCGTAGCGCAACTCGGCCTGGCAGACCCTGCTATTTTTATTGCCTCTTTTGACCGGCCCAACATCAGCCTGACCGTGCGCCCCGGACAAAAACGTTTTGAGCAAATCGTGGAGTTTTTAAAAGCGCACCCCAACCAATCGGGCATCATTTATTGCCTTTCGCGCAAGGGTTGTGAGGGCTTAGCCGATAAATTGAACGCCAGGGGGTTTCGTGCGGCCCACTACCACGCTGAGGTGCCACCCGCGCAACGCAGCAAGACCCAGGAGGATTTTATCAACGACCGGACGCCCATTATCTGCGCCACCATCGCGTTTGGAATGGGTATTGACAAGAGCAATGTTCGCTTCGTGGCGCATTACAATATGCCGCGCAATCTGGAAGGATATTATCAAGAAATCGGACGTGCAGGTCGTGATGGTTTGCCCGCCGACGCGCTGTTGTTCTTCAGTTACGCCGACCTGCTTTCTTACCGTGAAATGTTTGAGCAAGGCGATGCGAGTGAGGTGCAAAAAGAACTCAAACTGGCGAAGCTGGAACGGATGTACCAGTTTGCCGAAGCACCAGTGTGTCGCCGGAAAACGGTGCTAAACTATTTTGGCGAACCTTACGACAAGAGTTGCGGCAATTGCGACGTGTGCAAAAACCCGCCCCAACATTTTGATGGCACACTCGCAGCCCAAAAAGCGCTTTCGGCCATCATGCGCACCAACCAGCGCGTGGGCATGAGCCTGCTCACCGACATCCTTCGCGGCAGCCAGCGCCGCGAGATCCGGGAAAACAACTACCACGAAATCAAGACTTATGGCGCGGGCAAGGAATATGGATACGACGACTGGCTTTTCCTGCTCTCGCAAATGCTCCACGTCGGCCTCATTGAAATTGCCTACGACGATCACAACTGCCTGCGCGTGACCGAGGAGGGGAAAAAGATCCTGTTTGAAGGAAAAAAGATCGCACTGGCCATGCCACAACCCAAACCCAAGCCCGGCGAAAAAACGACGCTTCCACATGTGGTGGAAAAGAGCAAAACCCAGGTACTGCGCGAAGAATTGCTCCTGAGGCTCAACACCCTTCGCCGCGATCTGGCCGTGCAGCAAGGCATTCCTCCCTACACCCTTTTCAGCGACCTTACGCTTCAGCAAATGGCCGATTCAAAACCCTTGTCCGACGCTGAAATGCTTGATATTGAAGGGGTTAGTGAACGAAAGCTTCAACTATATGGCGATGCCTTTTTAAGCGAGATCCGGCAATTTGTGCTCGAAAAGACACAGGCTGGTGAGCGCATCATAGGCAGCTCAAATTTTATCAGTTTTGACCTATTCAAACGTGGCCATTCGGTGCCAGAGATCGCTGAATTGCGTGGTATCAGTACCATGACAGTCATGGGCCATCTCGCCACCATGTACGAGCGCGGCGAACTAATGGACATTGGCCAATGGGTCAGTGCAGAAGAATGTGATATTATTCAAGGGGCACTGCCGCTGTTTGAAGAGCCTTACCAGATGAAAACGATACACGAGCATTTTGACGAGCGATTCAATTACGACAAGATCCGTTTTGCGATCGCTGATTTTAGGAGGAACAAATAATAATTGAATTTCCAAGCGATGTTTCACACAGTTTCCGGGGCTTTTAATACTTCTGAATCAGGCGATTGAATGAAAAAAAATACCTTCGCCGCCCTTAAGCACAAAGGAAAAGATGCGCAAGAAAAAAACATTGAGGCAAGAAGCCTTAGATTACCACTCCAAGGGCCGTCCGGGCAAGATCGAGGTCGTCCCTACCAAAGAAACTGCCACGCAACGCGACTTGACCCTCGCTTACTCTCCAGGAGTTGCCGAACCCTGCCTGGCAATTGCCGAAAACCCTGAAGATGTTTACAAGTACACGGCCAAGGGCAATTTGGTAGCCGTTATTTCCAATGGCACCGCCGTTTTAGGCCTGGGCGATATTGGCCCGCTTGCAGGCAAACCTGTCATGGAAGGCAAGGGCCTTTTGTTTAAAATATATGCAGACATTGATGTTTTTGACCTGGAACTCGACACCAAAAACGTGGACGAGTTTGTCAGAACGGTTAAGATTCTGGAACCGACTTTTGGCGGAATAAACCTGGAGGATATTTCTGCGCCCGAATGTTTCGAAATCGAAGAAAGGCTGAAAGCAGCATTGAATATCCCCGTCATGCACGACGACCAGCACGGCACGGCCATCATTAGCTCTGCGGCCTTGCTCAATGCCCTGGAGATCGTCGGAAAAGACTTTGCGAGCGCAAAAATCGTCATCAATGGCGCTGGCGCTTCGGCCATTTCCTGCACCAGGCTTTATAATAGCCTGGGAGCGAAAAAGGAAAACATTTTTATGTTCGACTCCAAGGGCTTGATCCACCCCAGCCGAACAAATCTGGACGGTAAAAAATCGGAATTTGCCAATAGTAATGCCCCGGCAAGCACCACCCTGGCGGAAGCGATGGTGGGTGCAGATGTTTTTGTAGGGCTTTCCAAAGGCAACATCTTGAACCAAGACATGGTGAAGTCCATGGCCAAAGATTGCATCGTATTTGCGATGGCCAATCCAACACCAGAAATCTCTTACGAAGAAGCCATGGCTGCGCGCAAAGACATCATTTTTGCTACAGGCCGAAGCGATTATCCCAATCAGGTGAACAACGTGCTTGGCTTTCCGTACATTTTCAGGGGTGCATTGGATGTTCGTTCGAAAGTCATCAATGAAGAGATGAAACTGGCTGCTGTGCGGGCTCTGGCAGATTTGGCCAAAAAATCGGTCCCTGATATCGTCAATATGGCTTACGGGAAGGATAATATGGTTTTTGGTAGAGAGTACATCATTCCAAAACCTGTTGATCCACGTTTGCTGACGACCGTTGCAGCCGCTGTTGCAAGAGCTGCGATGGAGACGGGAGTGGCTAAATTCCCGATCAAGAACTGGGAGGCCTACGAGAACCAACTGTCAAAACGTCTGGGCCTGGACAATTCGCTGACGCGAGCCATTCTCAACAAGGCAAAACAAAATCCAAAACGGATCGTATTGGCCGATGCCGAGAATCTTGCCGTGCTGAAAGCGGCCCAACAAGCACAGGAGGAAAAAATTGCCGTGCCAATTTTGTTGGGCAAAATGAAGAAAATCAAGCAGTTGATTCAGGAGAATCAATTGGACCTGGATAACATTGAGATTATTGATCCCATGTCGCCTCAGAACGATAGCGATCAAGAAAGGCTGGATCGGTTCGGTGATCTGTTTTATGAAAAAAGGAAGCGCAAGGGTTACAATCAGATGGAGGCTCGCAACATCGTGCGTCGGAGAAATTATTTTGGCTGCATGATGGTCGAATCGGGCGAAGCAGATGCCATGCTTGGCGGCATGACCCGCAATTATCCCGAGACGATCCGACCTGCTTTACAGGCAGTGGGTCGCCAAGAAGGTGTGAAAAAAGTAGCCGGGATGTATATCTTGATGAGTCGCTTTGGGCCGCTGTTTTTAGCGGATACCAGCGTCAATTTTAACCCCACTGCAGAGGAAATCGTAGAAATTGCAGAGCTGGTCGCCAAAGAAGTGGAGAAATTCAACATCAAACCGCGCATAGCTTTGCTGACCTATTCCAATTTCGGCAGCGCAGATGGAGAAGACGCCATCAAAATGCGCAATGCAGTTAAAATCCTAAAAGACAAGCATCCAACTATGGTCGTAGACGGCGAAATGCAGGCGCACTTGCCGTTTCAAACGGCCCTAATGAAAGAAACCTATTCGTTCTGTGAATTGGCAGGTGGCAGCGCGAATATCCTCATTTTCCCCAACCTTTCCGCTTCCAATATCGCCTATAACCTGGTCAAGGAAGTAGCCAATATCGAAAAAACAGGGCCGATTCTGTTGGGATTGAAAAAGCCGGTGCACGTTTTGCAAATGGGCAGTACCACGCGCGAAATCGTCAATATGATCGCTATCGCGGTGGTGGATGCTCAGATGAGCAAATAGGAGCTTGATGGAACACGGATGACAC
>JANMME010000457.1:0-3546 GCA_031373015.1 Saprospiraceae bacterium | reverse complement strand
CCACATTCATGCGTTATTTGCCGGACGCGGCACTAGAAGGGATGGATATTGCCGCGTTCTGGCTGCGAACCGAAAATGATGCAGAAACCACGGATTGATGTGTTGATTCCGGCCTGGAATGAAGAAAAAGCCCTGCCTTTTGTGCTGGCAGAGCTTCCCAAAGATTGGGTTCGACAGGTCATTGTTTGCGACAACGGCTCCACAGATAGGACTTCAGAAGTGGCAAAAAAGGCTGGAGCGGTGGTGGTGAGCCAGCCGGAGCGCGGATATGGAAATGCTTGCCTGGCCGGGATGCGTTACTTGGAATCCCTCCCCTCGTCTGAACAACCCGACATAGTGGTCTTTCTGGATGGCGACAATTCAGACTTCCCAACGGAACTGCCAAAAGTGGTAGCGCCTATTTTGAACGACGGGAAAGACATGGTGATCGGCTCTCGGAGGCTAGGCGGCATGGAGCCTGGCGCAATGACGGTCCCTCAGCAATTCGGGAACTGGCTGGCCCCGGCCATGATTCGTTTGTTCTACGGCTATACGTTCAGCGATCTCGGCCCTTTTCGGGCCATCCGTTGGGACAAACTCAAAGCCCTCGGGATGCAGGACAAAAATTTTGGATGGACGGTGGAAATGCAGGTGCGAGCAGCGAAAATGAAACTCAATTGCTCTGAGGTCCCAGTTCGCTATCGCAAAAGAGCAGCAGGACACAGCAAGGTTTCAGGAACGATTCGCGGAACGATTTTGGCAGGCTGGAAAATCATTGTGACGATTTTTCGACTTTTGATTTGATTAAATCGCTTATAAAAACAATTCACCAACTCAAATATGTACGGTCTTCATTCTCTTTTCGAGGCATTTCAGTATCAGGCATTTGTTGATTTTGGCTACCTGATGCTGCTTATTTATTTCCTCGCCATGAGCGGGGTGACGATTTACGCGCTGCTCCAGTTCCACCTGTTGTATCTGTACAAAAAGTACCACAAGGAGAACCCGGAGATTCGATATACCCAATACGGCGCGACCGACCAAAATGCACCCTTTGTAACGGTGCAACTTCCGATGTACAACGAAATGTACGTCGCCGAGCGCATCATTGACTATGTGGCTGCTCAAGAATACCCAAAAGACCGCTTCCAAATTCAAGTCCTCGACGACTCGACCGACGAAACGGTAGGTATTGTGGCCGCCAAAGTGGCTGCGCTCAAAGCGCAAGGCTTTGACATTCAGCACGTGCACCGTATAAACCGCCAAGGCTACAAAGCGGGCGCACTCCAAGAGGCAATGCCTTTGGTCAAGGGTGAGTTCATCGCCATTTTTGACGCAGACTTCACGCCACGCCCCGATTTCCTGCGCACCACGATGACCTATTTTGAAGATCCAAAAGTGGCCATCGTACAGACGCGCTGGGAGCACATCAATGCTGATTACAGCATGTTGACCAAACTCCAGGCGCTTCAACTGAACGTACACTTCACGGTGGAACAAGCGGGCCGTTCGTACGGCAACCTGCTGCTCCAATTCAACGGCACCGCCGGCGTATGGCGCAAGGATGTCATCAACGAAGCAGGTGGTTGGGCCAGCGATACGCTCACAGAAGACTTGGACTTGAGCTTCCGCGCTCAAATCTTGGGCTACAAAATCCAATATCTGGAAAAACTCGGCAGCCCGGCTGAATTGCCTGTAGACATGAACGCGCTGAAAGGCCAGCAATTCCGCTGGAACAAAGGGGGGGCACAAAACGTGCGCAAACTCATGAAACTCGTGTGGAATACCGACAAACTCAACGGCATCCAAAAGATGCACGCTATGAGCCAATTGACGGCTTACGGGGTATTTTTGTGGGTGTTCATTGCAGCATTGAGCAGCGTGCCTTTGGCATTTGCGTTCAGTGAATTGGGCATCTCCACGCACTTCCTTTCGTTCTCGGTATTGGGTTTGTTCTCAGTGGCTGCCATTTCATACACGGCCAACATCACGGCTGCACTCAACCGCACCGCACCTGCCACATTCTGGGAAAAAGCCCGCTTTTTTGGTCTTTTCCTTTCGTTCATGCCGATGTCGCTAGGGCTTTCGCTTTACAACGCGGTGGCCGTAATAGAAGGTTTGCGCGGAAAGGTTTCGGCCTTCGTGCGGACACCGAAATACGGCGGCAACGGTGGACAGCAAACGAATTCCTTGCAAAAGGTATCGTACATGGCCCGCAAAATCTCCTGGGTTACTGTTGCTGAAGGCGTAATGTCTTTGGTGTTCCTGGCCTCGGCTATTATTGGCTTGGCGACGGACAACACGGCCTTCGTGCTGTTCCACTCCATGCTGGCTTTTGGCTTTGGCACGATCTGCTACTACTCGATCAAGCACTTGAACTTCAGGTAATTGAGGATGGCCAATATTTAAACACATAAGGCCTGTATTTAAACACATAAGGCACATAATATGAGTCATCCCGAATTTTTTAAACGTCCCAGCGGGACGGAATCTTTGTAGAAAACAGATGAAAAGGCGGTTGGCGTGCCGTAGGTACGCTATCTAAAAAACCACACATAGCGTACCTATCTAAAAAACCACACATAGCGTACCTACGGCACGCTTATGCATCGAAAACAACATTTCTACAAAGATTCCGTCCCGCTGGGACGTATTAAACTCAAAATTCGGGATGACTCATATTATGTGCCTTATGTGTTTAAATACAGGCCTTATATGTGTCCTTATGTGCCTTATGTGTTTAAATAAATGCCTTATCTGTTTAAATATTGACCTGATTGCAGTCTATGCAGATCCTTCGCTGCGCTCAGGATGACACGCTGGGCTTGGTATTCCTTGTGTAGGCAAAAAGTAAATGAGTCCTATGCTTAAACCCCCGCTGGCTCTAAAACCAATCCTGTTCAATCCAACCCAATCATCCGGTCCTCAATCCGTTTAGCCCGCGTCCGCAATTGCGCCAGCCAAAAACCGATGCCCGTGAAGCCCAAAATAGAAGGGTAAAACACCATGCGCATCGTGTTGTCCAAATCTTCGCTGCCAAAAGCCGGGTTGCCCGTGGCGCCCGGGTGCAGGCTGGCAAACATCCGTGGTATGATATAAAGCAGTGGAATCAGCGAGGCGAATGCAAAAATGTTGTACACCGCCGATAGTCGCGCCCCCTTTTCCGGCTCGTCGAAGGAGCGGCGCAGGATGAAGTAGGCCAGATAGATCAGCAGCACTACCGCTGTCATTAATTGCTTGATATCGTTGCTCCAGGGTGCCCCCCAAGTGAAATTGGCCCACAACATCCCGGTCACCAAGCCCATGATGCCAAAAAGCAGCCCGGCTTCTGCAAGCGCAGAGGCCTTGCGGTCGTACTCCAGCTTTTTACTCAATAAAAACCGCACGCTATTCCCAACGGAAGCCGCGAAAAGGAACATCAGCGCGAACCACATGGGCACATGGTAGAAAGTGTTGCGGATGCTTTCGTAAATGACGTTGCGGTAGGGAAAACTGAAGTCTTTGATGATATGGAGGTTCTGCACAGGATTTTGTGTCCAAGATGCAGGTTTGCCCGCCTTCGCCCCT
>JANMME010000434.1:0-7838 GCA_031373015.1 Saprospiraceae bacterium | reverse complement strand
TTTTACTATCCGTTGAAAAACGTATCGTACGGATTCTGATCCTTTTTGGGTTGCTGTTTTTCTGGCTCGGCAGGAAGCTCGGGTATCTCGGTTTCCTTTTCAAAGGTCTGTTTGGGGGTGCTTTCCAATTCTTCAAATTCTACAAATCCTTCGGCTTCGCGTGGGTTTTCGGTTTCGCCAAATTGACGGCGCAATTGCGCCATTTTTTGGTAACCAATGGCTTTCAAAAAAATATAGAGCGAAAAAAACGGGAACACCAACACCACCAATGCCAAAGAGAGCAACGCGCTCAAAGGGCTGGTTTCCAATGTTTTGACCCAACTTTTTATCGTGTCAGGAAATACGCGCCAGTTGATAATGAGGGCAAGCACCAACAGTGCGGGGGCGGCCCAAAGCAGCAGGTAGTAAAGTCCTTGCAGGATGTAGTAGCCACCTACCAGGATAAGTACCGCGAAGATAAGACAGCCCGTTCCGCCCCCAGGGAACTGGTTCAGATTGCGCCCGCTGTAAGAATATTTGTAGATCATGGATCAAAGTTGGGTCTCTCCCATGGCCAATATGGTGGAAAATTCGTCGGAAGACACTGGCATTACCGACAAACGTGCGTTGCGCACCAAAAGAAGTTGTTGTAAATCGGGGCAGGCTTTGATTTCAGCAAGGGTGACGGGGCGCACAAATGGCTTCAGGGGCTCCAACTCTACACAAGACCAATCACCCGATTCAGCAGTCGGATCCGGGTAATGCTCTCGCGCCACGCGGGCTACAGCTACCACGGCAAGGCCGATGTTGGAATGATAGAAAAAACAAAGATCGCCCTCTTTCATAGTCCTTAAATTATTGCGTGCCTGATAGTTGCGCACACCGTCCCAACGGCCACGACCCTCAGCCACAAGCTGGTCGTAGCCATATACATCGGGTTCAGATTTGACAAGCCAATAGTTCATATTTGTAGATTTGTTTAGTTTGGAGCCTTCTCTCACGCTCTCACATCTTCAATCTGGGGTGGTAAAGGTAAATCGTCTCTTTGAGGTACTCGGTGTCGAGGTGCGTGTAAATCTCTGTGGTTGTAATGCTCTCGTGGCCCAGCATGTCCTGAACGGCTTTGAGGTCAGCGCCCCCTTCCACGAGGTGCGTAGCAAAAGTGTGGCGAAACGTATGCGGGCTAATGTTCTTGACAATACCAGCCGTTGCAGCAAATTCCTTTACAACAAGGAACACCATCACGCGACTCATCCTTCCGCCACGCCGATTGAGGAACACCACATTTCCTGCCTCTTTCTTGATGTTTTCTTGAAGATTTCTGACATTTTCGAGGTAAATCCTTAAATATTTCACCGCTTCCGCTCCGATGGGCACGAGACGCTCTTTGTTGTTTTTTCCAATCACTTTAATAAAATTCGCTTCGAGAAACAATTGGGTAAGGCGAAGATTTACCAGCTCACTCACGCGCAGGCCGCAGGCGTAAAGCATTTCCAAAATGGCGCGGTTGCGTTGACCCTGTGGATCTGAAAGATCAACGGCTTGGAGCATAGCCCGCACCTCGTGGACGCTGAGCACTTCGGGGATTTTGCGACGCATACGCGGGCTTTCAAGCAATTCCGTGGGGTCGTCATCCAGCATATCCTCGACCAGCAAGTATTTGTAAAATGCGCGCAGCCCAGAAATTAGCCGAGCTTGTGTGCTGGCTTCAAGGCCCAATCGGTTGGCCCAGAGGATGAACTGCGTCAATTCATCTGCCTTGACGGCCAGTGGCGGCAATACACGGCCTTCCAGTTCGAGCCATTGCACAAACTTTCCCACATCATTGACGTATGCCTCAATCGTATGGTGGCTCATCGAGCGCTCCAGCAGGAGATAATTACGGAAGGATTGGACAGCGGCTGGCCAGTTCATGCCGGCGAAGGTAGGGGGGAATGAATATCCAATGGCCAACAAGGAATATCCAAGACATTATAGCAGCGCTTACTTGGAAATTGGCAATGTTGGTATCAGGCGTTGTCCCGGATTATGTGAATGGCAAGATGGTATATCATGCTCAGCAAAAAACAACAACAGTACCGCTGACTACCCCGCCGCAAAGCGGCAAAAATCCTCCGCCAGTAACAAAGTCTTTCCCTGGAAATGCCTTCGCGGGTGCAAATGCCTTTGCATGGCTGAAACAACGCCACCGTCTTTTTCCAAAAAGGTCATAAGCGTTCGCAGCACTTTAAAATACCGGGCGAGATCATTCGATTGCGGAATGTCGCGCGCCTCAAAACGTGTCATGGCTTTTCGAAAAGTGCTGAAATCGTAGGGCGCGTAGGATTCCGGGTAGCGAAAAGCCAAATAGAGCGCAATCATTTGAAAATCACCATGGTCGTGGTTGTTCTCTATGCTGGTGGATTTAGCCCTTCGGTAATCGCGCAGCAGCATGTCGCATCCAAACAGGAAGCGCGAAATGCGGCCTTCCGCCTCTTTGGTTTCTTTGAAAAGATCGTCGAACATAAGCCGTACCGTGAGTGGGTCGAAACGCCAGAATTCGGCCATGATGCGTTTGGGTTGCCAGTTTTCGGTTTGCCACAAACGACGCGTTTCGGAATTGTGAAAACACCCCTCGAACATGACCGCCGGGTCAGCCGCCCCCAAATCCCAGTGGTCCTGAAAATGCTGCACCGATTCCCATTTGTACACAAAAGGGTGGTGTTTGGTGCTGGCCAACCATTTTTTGTAGTCGGCAATGGCTGCGTTTATTTTGGAAAGAACCATGGGAATTGATTGATTGATTCGATTTTTCGATTGATTCGATTATTTAAGCACTCATGGAAAGCAATCGAATCAATCGTTCCAATTAACAACGTTTCAGTTTCTCCCCCGCTTGTTCCAGCAAATCCTCCGTTTTGGCAAAACAAAGCCGGATTACCTTTTCATCTTTCAAATCTGAAAAAAACGAGGATACCGGGATGGCCGCCACGCCAAACTCGGTGGTAAGGCGTTTGCAAAAATCCAGGTCCGGTTCGTCGCTAATACCCGAGTAATCAAAGAGTTGGAAGTAAGTGCCTGCGCAATGCAAGGGCCTAAAGCGTGTGGCCGACATTGCCTGGAGGAAAGCGTCGCGTTTTTGTTGATAAAAATCGGGCAAGCTTAGGTACTCCCCTGGGTCGGCCATAAAATCAGCAAAAGCGGCCTGCATGGGGTGGTTGGCCGAGAACACATTGAACTGGTGCACCTTGCGAAATTCCCGCGTCAGTTCGGGCGGCCCCACGCAGTAGCCTGTTTTCCAACCTGTGTTGTGGTAGGTTTTGCCAAAGGAATAAATGGCCAGCGTGCGGGCGTACAATTCTGGATAACGCAAAGCCGAAGCGTGTTGCTCGCCGTCGAAGATCAAGTGCTCATACACCTCGTCGCTCATCAGAATCACGTCCGTGCCGCGCAGTATCTCCTTGATTTTCAACATGTCGGCTTCGCGCAGGATGGTGCCCGTAGGGTTTTGCGGTGTATTGATGCAGAGCATCCGCGTGTGTGGGGTGATCAGTTTCGCCACCGCGTCCCAATCCACCTGGTAATAGGGTGCTGACAAGGCATGCACGACCGGAATACCGCCTACTGTTTCTACGGAAGGTCGGTAAGAATCGTAACAAGGTTCGAGCAAAATGACTTCATCACCCGGTCGAACAAAGGCTGCTATGGCGCAAAAAATGGCCTGCGTGCCGCCTGCCGTCACGGTGATTTCAATATCAGGATTAACTTTTGCGCCGTACATCCGCTCGATTTTTTCGGCGATGCGTTCGCGCAAAGGCATAATTCCTGGCATGGGAGCGTATTGGTTATTGCCCCGCGCCATGTGCTCGGTCACGAGTTGCTGCAGGCGCTCCGAGGGGTTGAAATTGGGAAAACCCTGCGACAGATTAATGGCCCCCACCTGATTGGCCAGGCCCGACATGATGCTGAAAATGGTGGTGCCGACGTTGGGCAGTTTGGATTCTATACGCATGGTGCAAACGTACTAAAAACAATCTTTTACAAATCCTTTACATCGTTTTACACGTGAAAAGTTGATTGCTGATGGCTAGTTAGCACCTTTGTCGCATTGTTCACCAACCAAACAAAGTCATGCATACGCATATTCTAGCTTTTCTGCTCTTATCCCAATCCTTTCTTGCCTGCCGGCAGGGTGCGGAAAATACCCCGTCATTGGAAGCCAATCTTGGGATTCCATTCCCCATCGGCTGCGACGAGGGCTTGGAAAAAGCCCGGCCAGTGGCAAGTGAGATCGTTTTCCAGTCCAAAGACGGCGGGCAGACCTGGCAGGATGTGAGTGCAGGGCTGCCCAAAGGTTTGTCGGTCGGGCGCGTTTTGGCCGACGGCGGAAAAATCTTTTTGACTACTGAAACATCATTGTACCAGAGTAGCGCTGTCACCGCAGCGCCAACTTGGGAGAAGGAAGGTTTCTTCGATATTGAAATTTCAGGCATTTTCCATGGCCGAACCGCGCTCTATCTCAGCAGTTACCGCACAGGTCTTTTTCTAAAAATACCGGGTACCGGCGTTTTGATACCCTTGCACAACAATTTGAAAGACAAGACCGTACGCACCGTTTTGGAAACGCATGATGGGGCTATTTTTGTCGGCTGTGAAAGCGGAATATACAAATCCACAGACGGCGGGAATAGCTGGAAACAGGTCTTGGCTGATGAAGGGGTCAACAGCTTTGTGGAGGCGGAAGGTGTGCTGATCAGTGGCACTTACGAGGGCCTGCTGCGCTCCACCGACGGTGGCGAGCACTGGGATCGGGTGTTGACTGGAGAAGGCTCTGCCTGGAAAACGGAGTACTTTGAGGGCCATTTCTTCACGCTTACACAAGGAGGAGACTGGGAAGATAACCCAACGAACAGGTTGCGCATGTCCACCGATGGCGGAAAAACCTGGCAGCACATAGATGAAGGCTTGGCTTCGGCACAACTCCTTTTCAATAAGGAGGTGGGTACTGGTCCCATTAAAAACTTTAACGACATCAAAGTTGCGGGCAAATACCTTTTTTGCAGCTGCGACGCCGGCATTTTCCGCTCCTCCGACTGGGGCAAAAGTTGGGAACCTGTATTTTCCCAACCGGGCATGAACGGGCTTCAAATAGCGGTATGTGGCGACGTGGTTTATGTGGTAAAAGTGGCCGGATGTTGAAATTATGCACTATTTTTCGGGCATGATTTCCCTGCGTTTTTTTAAAGATCTGTTGTCCGAAAATTCCTGGCAAGAGAGCCACCCCGCTTCCCGTAGGTCTCAAACCTTCTGGAAGCGGGCGCTCAACCCAAACATGAGGCTTTTGTCGCTGCTGTTGGCCCTGCCTTTTTTGGCCTGGCTGCTGCCGCTGGAGCGACCCAAAAACCAGGTAGAACTTTCGCCCCAAAAAATCAACCTCGCTTTGCGCCGCACCGCCGACGGACTACTCCGCGCATCGGGCGATAGCACGAGCCGCATTCCCGCCATTGAGCAAACTGCACAGAACGTATGGCAGGTACGCCTCGAACAGCCCTTCCAGTACGAACAGCTTCCGGCCTTGCTCCAGGCTTCGCTCGATCTGCACGGCATACAGCAACCTTACAACGTGGCTGTGCGCCAATGCGCCGATGCCACCATTGACCTGGGCTACCATCAACTTGATTTTTTGCAAAACAAAAACATGGTACCCTGCGGTGGCCGCCAAGCACCGTCAGGCTGCCATTACATTGAGGTCACTTTTTTGGAAATGACCCCAAAACAGTGGACTTGGCTGGGGAAAACGGGGCTTTTTTTGTTCCTTTTGAGCAGTTTATCTGTTTTTTTCTATCTTAAACGCAAAAAGACACAAGCTCTGGAACGCGCTGAAAATATATCCCAAGGCGAAAACAGCTGGCTGCATTTTGGCAATTCCCGGCTGGATCTGTCCAACCAAACCTTGGTTTTCGGCAGCACCGCCCAAAGCCTGACTTTCCGGGAGACGAAGCTGCTTCAAGTGTTTGCCAGTCACCCCAACCAGTTGCTCGAACGGGATTTCTTGCTGCAAGAAGTTTGGGCGAACGAGGGTATTTTGGTGGGTCGAAGTGTGGATGTATTTGTGTCCCGCCTCCGAAAAAAACTACAGCCCGATCCAACATTGAGTATTGTGGCGGTGCATGGGGTGGGATATAGGATGGAGGTGGCTTGAGCAAAACTTTATAGGCCTTATTAAAAAATAAGGCATTAATCCATGGATCTGTTCAAGAACTGATCAAAAGGATTCAAGGCTTTAAAAACCCGGCCACAGTGATCCAGAAAATCTTCTGATACTACCTGTTTGTCCGTAGGCTTATGAGTAGCGAGGAAACTTTTGTGTTTAAGATATTCGATGCCCGGATGATCAGGCGTGTAATCTGCCGGGACTTTTTTGAGTTTTTCGCCTTCCAGCTCGCCAAAATATTTTTTGAAATCCGGCGCATTTAGGATACCTTTAAATTCCTCCAGATTGTAGCTGATCTCCTGTCGAATGGCTTTAAGCCATTGGTTTTCTGGGACATAAGCGCCACCAGCCAACATGGAAGCGCCCGGCTCAATATGGATGTAATAGCCTGCCCGGGTATGGATTTCCGACTTTTTAGGAGCGGAGGTCACATGTGCTCCGAAGTGGCTTTTGTAAGGCGACTTGTCTGCTGAAAAGCGCACGTCCCGATAAATGCGGAACACGCATTCCTTGGCAGTAAAATGCGCCACGGCGGGATCGAAGGAAGCAATGCGGGCGATCAGGCCATCCACAAATTGTTCGAATTCCTTTTTGGCGGTTTCGTAGCGGGACTTGTTGGCCGTGAACCATTCTTTGTTGTTGTTCTCCTTGAGCTCGGCAAGGAATTGCAGGGTAGATGGACTGATGGCTTGCATGATAATGAAGTGTCTAAAGGTTCAATTGTTCTCAACGAGCATTTTGCTGTTTGGCAAAGTTGGCGCAATCCTTCCAAATTATGATTTACATTACGCAACTGATTTACCTAAAAGAAGGCCAGGAAACGGTTTTTGATCAATTTGAAGCCGTGGCCATTCCCCTGATCTCCAAATATAATGGTCAACTTTTGCTTCGAATCCGCCTGCCAGACGGCGCAGAGATCATCGAAAGCAAAATTGAAACGCCCTATGAAATGCACATGGTTTCTTTTGAATCAGAAGCCGATTTTGGGCAATTCATGAAGGATGAGGAGCGCCAAAAGTTTTTGCACCTGAAAGAGCAGGCCATTAGAGCGACCCTGCTTGTCAAAGGAACAAAGCTGTGAACGTGTCTTTTCAAGCCTTCTTTTTGCTTGCTTTGGCTTTTGGGTTGAATGCCAAGCATTTTTCCAGCCAAAAAGCCAGGTCACTATCCATTTCATAGCCTTCCGGCTCGATGAAAAGGTAACCGACCATCGGTCTGCCGCCGTGGATCATCTGACTTGCTCCGGAACGGTGGATCAGATCCTCTGCTTCTGTGGGGTCAACGCGCGCCATCAGCCCGCCTTTGTAAGTGCCCATGAGCATCTTTTCGTCCACCATAAAACACTCGCCTCCGAACATTTTCTTCTGTCCGTAAGCCACGTTTTTTGCCGTCAATAGATCGGCGATGCGTTCTGCTGTGATGTGATTATCCATAGTAGTTAGGTTGATTTTTAACCCATTCGTATTCGATCTCATCGTCGCCCAAATCCGCAATTTTCACAAACCCAAGCCTTTCAAGAAGCCTGATCGCTTTGTCATTTTGTTGGGTCGTAATCGCGAAAATGCGGTTTAATCCGATATCGTTCAGCCCAAAGTCAATGGCCAATTGCATAGCAGCGCTCATAAAACCTTGGCCTCTAAATTTCGGCAACAAAATACACCCGAGC
>JANMME010000423.1:0-1658 GCA_031373015.1 Saprospiraceae bacterium | reverse complement strand
TTAGCCAGATCCTTCGCTACGCTCAGGATGACACCCGCTCTTGGGCACTCGGAAAGCAGGTCGAACCTAGCCGGCGAATTAGAGTTTTGAAAGACTCTCCTCCAAAATCTGCACCCTGGCCAAACCATCCGCCATTTTTTTGCGCTCGTTTTCCACCACCGCGGCCGGTGCGCTGCTCACAAACCGCTCATTGGAGAGTTTCCCTTCGATGGAGCGGATGAAACCGCGCTGGTATTCCAATTCTTCGGTCAATTTTTTGCGCTCGGCTTCTACATCAATCGTTTGGTTGAGGGCGACATAAAACTTGTCAGTGCCGGAAATGAAGGATTTGGCACTTGCCGGCGCTTCGCTAGAAAGTTCGAGCGATTCGAGCACGGCCATCTTCATCAACATCTCACGGAAACCCTCCTCGGCAAAAAGCGTGCGCGCCGAATCGCTGTCTTGCACCGTAACGGTCAAAGGGTCGCGCGGCTTCACCTGGTTTTGATTGCGTATATCACGGATGCCGGTAATGATGGTTTTGGCTGATTCCACTTTGGAAATCAAGGCATTGTCAAATGCAGCCGCTTTGGGGTATCGTTGAACGCAAACATCGTTGCCTTCCGAGCGTTCGCGGAGTTGATGCCAGATTTCTTCTGTCACAAACGGCATGAACGGGTGCAGGGCAACCATAATTTGGGAGTACATATCCAAAGTGGCCGTGTATGTTGCTTGGTCAATAGGCTGCTCGTAACCCGGTTTTATCATTTCGAGATACCAGGCGCAGAAATCGTCCCAAATAAAAGTGTACAGGCCAAGCAGTGCTTCACTAAGGCGGAATTGTTCAAAATCGGATTCGACTTGAACCAAAATTTGTTGAAATTTTTGATTGATCCACCGCACGGCGAGCGCGTTTGTAGAAGTGACACTTTTTAAAAAAGTGTCACTTCTCTCGGTTCGCCAGCCCTTAATCAAGCGCAAAGCGTTCCAAAGTTTGTTGCAGAAATTTCGCCCGTTCTCGCAGAGTTTGTCGTCAAACAAAATGTCGCCGCCCGCCGCCGCGCTCGACATAAGGCCGTAGCGAACTCCATCTGCCCCAAAATCTTCGAGCAGCTGGAGTGCATCGGGGGAGTTTCCAAGAGATTTGGACATTTTACGACGCTGTTTGTCGCGCACCATGCCCGTAAAATACACGGCCTGAAAAGGCTTTTGTCCCCGGAACTCGTACCCCGCCATGATCATCCGCGCCACCCAGAAAAAGATGATGTCCCAACCCGTCACCAATACGTTTGTGGGATAGTAATAAGCCACTTCGCCATCAGGCTTGTTGAATCCGTCAAACACCGAAATGGGCCATATCCAGGACGAGGCCCAAGTGTCGAGCACATCTTCGTCTTGGCGCAGATCGTTGAGGGTCAATTGTTTGTTTCCAGTTTCCGACTGCGCTTGGGCAAGGGCTTCTTCCGCAGTGGTGGCCACAAAGACGAATGTTTCCTGGCTCAGGCCCTCACTTTTTAGGTACCATGCCGGGATTCGCTGCCCCCACCAGAGTTGGCGGGAAATGCACCAGTCCCGGAGGTTTTCCATCCAGTTGCGGTAGAGGTTTTGGAATTGAGGCGGATAGAATTTCACCTCCTCCTCTATTACGGCCTTGAGGGCGGGAGCGCCGAGATCCTTCA
>JANMME010000360.1:0-2632 GCA_031373015.1 Saprospiraceae bacterium | reverse complement strand
AGAATTGACTGTTCGTTCCATGGAACGAACAGTCAATTCTTTTTTTGCACTTAAAATCAATTACTTGCGCGTATAACTCGGTGAAATTCCGAATGCCCGCCGTGCTTGGTGTTTTCACCAAGCACCGACAGGACGGGAACTAGGCTTGAAATACTCACTCCGCTGTGTGCTTGGTGAAAACACCAAGCACGGCGGTAAAGTGCCCTAGCTCAAGTGACATTTTCCGTCAAAATGAAGGTGGAAGGGGCGAAAAGCAAGGCAATCTCACTCGCCCATCAACTCCGAGGGCAATTTCCCAACCCGCTGCTTGAAGCTCCTGGAGAAGGAGCGGGCATCCTCGTAGCCCACTTTCACGGCCACTATTCCACATACATATTTCCAGAAATAAGTCTATACTTGGAAACAAAACCATTTTTTTTGTCGATATTTCCAAGTATAGAACTAAATTTGGCCTTGGTTTCAGACATGCAAGCACACCTTTTATCACACAACCCACTTGTTTTCAGATGATTGGAAGAAAAAAAGAAATTGAAAAAATCGAACGACTGCTTGCTTCCGGGCGTTCCGAGTTTTTGGCAGTAACGGGAAGGCGGCGTGTTGGCAAAACCTTTCTGGTAGATACCCTGCTGAGAAAGCATTACTGTTTCAGCATGACGGGCATCCAGAATGGAAGTATGGGAACACAATTGGTAAATTTTAGCGTAAAACTGGCTGAATACGATGGTTCGAACATTCCTCAAAACCCGGGAAACTGGCAAACAGCTTTCTTGCAGTTTAGAGGATACCTTAAGTCATTGCCCCAGGATCGAAAGCACGTTATTTTTCTGGACGAGCTTCCATGGATAGAAACGCCAAAATCAGGTTTTGTGCAAATGCTAGCGCACTTTTGGAACGATTACCTCTCCAAAGAGCCGCACTTTATACTGGTAATTTGTGGTTCAGCAACTTCTTGGATCATCAACAAAGTGATAAATGATTCGGGCGGCTTGCACAACCGGATCACGGAAAACATACATCTCTATCCATTTACCTTAGCCGAAACCCATGCTTTTTTAACGAGCAAAGGGCTTTCTTTCGGCCTTCAGGATTTGGTGAAGCTTTATATGGCCCTTGGCGGAATTCCGTTCTATTTGGAAAACCTTCGGAAAGGAGAAAGTTTTTCGGCGGCCATTGAGCGTTTATGTTTTGCCCCGACCGGAATTTTGCACAGCGAATACAACAATCTGTACCAAGCACTTTTCAATAATTCCGAAATACATCAACAGATCGTGGCTGCCCTGTCTACGCGGCATCATGGCATGCTCCATGCCGAAATACTTCAGGAAATTGGTATGAAACAAGCTACAGGTAGTTACCAAAGGGCCATGGCGGAACTGATCGTCTCGGATTTTGTCGTCGAAAACACACCCTTGGGTAAACAAAAACGTGGTTCCACTTATCGGCTGGTGGACGAATACAGCATCTTTTACCAGCGATTTATTCAAGCGCACAAAAAGTATAGTCCAGGAATCTGGCAACAACTTGCGGAAAGCCAGTCCTATAAGATATGGGCGGGCTACGCCTTTGAAACCCTGTGCCACAAACATATTGACGCTATCAAACGCGCATTGGGCATAGCCGCTGTTTATACCGAAATTTCCAGTATGCGGATTCCAGCTTCGGATGGAACACCAGGGTTTCAAATTGACCTGTTGATTGACCGCAAAGACAACTGCATCAACCTTTGCGAAATCAAATTTCACAGCGGCCCTTTTACCATTTCACCAGTATACTATCAGCAATTGATAGAGAAGCGTCAGTGCTTTATCGATCATACAGGTACCCGAAAACAGGTTTTCCTGACCTTTATCACCAATCACGGCATCACCCCAAATGCTTCCGCACAGGAAATTGTGGATACGGAGGTTCGGCTGGCGCAATTATTGGAGTAAGGCCACAGACAGGCAACGCCTCACCCCCCATCATCTCCGAGGGCAATTTCCCGGCGGGAGGGCCAAGCGAGGCGAAGTTACCACGCACTCCGCCGGGACGCGCGGTGAAAACACCGCGCACAGCGGGTGTGTTGGGTAAGGGGAAGACCAAGCGAGGCGAAAAAGCATTGCCCGCCCCTTGGATGCAAGAGACGGGCAATCGGTGGTAGTAATTGTAAATCAATTAATTACGCGCCGCACTTGGCGCGATGCCGAATGTTCACGGCGGAGTGCGTGTTTCAAATTCAGGGCCCGTCGTAGTGGTGAAAACACCAAGCACGGCGTGAATAAGACCTGTCCGCAATAAGCCTCACACCCCTACTAAATGTGTCTTATACTTTCCCTTTTACGTCAGTCAAAATCGCCCCATCCCACTTTGCCTTATCCTGATGTTTCGCGTTAGTAAAATCCGCGTTAGTCAAATTCGCATCAGTCAAATTCGCTCCACACAAATTCACCCCACACAAATTCGCCTAGTCAATTTCGCCACAGGTGCATTCGCCCTAACTGAAATGCTAAAATTCACCTCTGTCAAAAATGTGCCAGGCCTTTTTAGCCGATTATACAAGCTGCGCCGAACACTTTTATGAAGTAAAAAACCCGGTACCGAATTGCTTCAATACCGGGTTGCATTTGATACTGTTAATCAATTGCGTTATGCT
>JANMME010000296.1:0-6092 GCA_031373015.1 Saprospiraceae bacterium | reverse complement strand
TCCGCTGCCCACTGAGAAAGAAGTGTTCACCGTACTGCGCTCGCCGCACGTGAACAAGAAAGCTCGGGAGCAGTTCCAGTTGCGCACCCACAAGCGCTTGATTGAAATCTACACACCGACACAGAAGACGGTGGACGCTCTCTCCAAGTTGGAACTCCCGAGTGGCGTTGATATTCAGGTCAAGCTCACGTGACCGCCATAGCCCGTTTTATCTGCCATAGTTTTAACGAAGGCAGAGGCGAAGGCGGTCGGTCTGCAAATGCTGATTTTAGCGAAGGAGATTTGCTCCCAACGTCGAATTAAGCAGCGCATTATTTGATTCAAATGTTTGTGGTTTCCGGTAGTGGTCAAAGTGTTCCGGGTTATTCCGAATAACTGCCATTTCCGCAAGCGGTTCCGTTCAACGGAAAGTCGCTTTTTGTGTATCTGCACAATCGGAAACCACGTCAACGAAACGCAACGTCGTTCAACCATAAAATTCTTACAGAACGTGAACGGTCTGATTGGCAAAAAATTGGGAATGACCAGCATCTACGACAACAACGGCAAAAACGTTGCGGTCACGATCATCGAAGCAGGTCCTTGCACTGTAACCCAGGTGCTCACGGAAGACAAAGATGGCTACAAAGCCCTCCAATTGGCTTTCGGTGAACGTAAAATCAAAAATACCCCGAAGCCCCTGATGGGTCACTTCAAAGCCGCTGGCTTGGAAGAGCCATTGCACAAAGTGCTCGAATTCAGGGACATGAACGTTGACAAAAGCCTCGGAGACGAGGTTTCAGTTACGGATGTGTTCCAAGAAGGAGACAAAGTGAGCGTGGTAGGTACCTCTAAGGGTAAAGGCTTTCAGGGTGTGGTGAAGCGCCACGGCTTCGGCGGTGTGATGCAACAAACACACGGTCAGCACAACCGGCTTCGTGCTCCAGGTTCTTTGGGCAACTCTTCCTTTGCTGCTAAGGTAATGAAAGGGATGCGCATGGGCGGACACATGGGGGTTGATCGCGTGAAAGTGCGTCGCCTTCAAGTCATCAAAATTTTCCCCGACCAAAACCTCATCCTGGTAAAGGGTGCAGTGCCCGGTCACAAGGGAGCTTATGTTGTAATTGAAAAATAGCTTTTGATGCAACGGCCCGCCTTCGCTAAAGCTACGGCGGGTAAACGGGTAAAAAAAAATAAAACTTGAAATGAAAGTTTCGGTCTATAACATACAAGGTGAAGATACTGGCCGTCAGGTTGAGTTGCCCGCAGAGGTGTTCGGTATCGAGCCGCACCAACACAGCGTTTGGCTCGACGTGAAGCGATACCTCGCTGCACAGCGCCAGGGCACGCACAAATCTAAAGAGCGCAGCGAGATGAGCGGCTCCACACGCAAACTGCACAAGCAAAAAGGCACGGGCGGTTCACGTAAGGGCGACATCAACAACCCGCTCTACCGTGGCGGTGGCCGCGTATTCGGCCCTCGCCCACGCAACTACGACATAGATGTGAACGCTAAAGTTCGCCGTCTTGCCCGTCGCAGCGTACTCTCCGCAAAAGCCGCCGAAGGCAATATCTTCGTCATCGAAGATTTCTCCTTCGACGCTCCAAAGACGCAGGAATTCGCAAACATCCTGCGCAGTCTCAACGTGGAAGGCAAAAAGCCCCTCACGGTGCTTCCTGCCTACGACCAAATCCTGTACAAATCGTGCCGCAACATTGATCGGGCTTCCATTGCCCCAGCCAGTGATTTGAGCACCTACCAGATACTGAACGCCGGCGCGCTCGTCATTGCCGAAAGTGCCATCGAGAAGATCAAAGAAAATTGCGAATAAGACCGTTGACGGTCAAAAGTCAAAAGTCAACAGTCAACAGTCAACAGTCAACAGTCAACAGTCAACAGTCAAATAAATGGCTAAGCAAATTTTGATAAAGCCCGTCATCACTGAAAAATCTACCAAACTCGCCGACACGCGGGATACCTATTCTTTTGTGGTGAACAGGGGTGCGAACAAACTGGAGATTTGTGCTGCGGTTGAAAAAATGTTCAACGTGAATGTAACGCGGGTCAACACCGCGATCATCCCGGGCAAACCAAAATCACGCAGTAGCAAAACAGCCATCGTTCGCGGTACAAAGCCCTCCTACAAAAAGGCTTTTGTGACCCTTTCACCCGGCGAGAAGATTGACTTCTTCGGTGGCGACGACAACTAAACATGAACGAGGATTATGGAAAGCCGTGCGCAAGCATTTCTTTCTCAACCACTCTAATATCAACCGCTGACATAAAAAATGGCAGTCAAGAAATTTAACCCGCTAACGCCTGGCCAACGCTTTCGCGTAGCGGTATCAAGAGACGAACTGACAAAGGGCGCAAAACCCGAAAGGTCGCTGCTGGCTTCTGCAAAAAGAACCGCAGGCCGCAATTCGGATGGTCACCGTACCATGCGCTATCGTGGCGGTGGCCACAAGCGTCGCTATCGTATCATTGATTTCAAGCGCGACAAACAAGGAGAGGCTACGGTTGAATCTATTCAATACGATCCTTACCGCACGGCTTACATCGCACTCTTGGTGTATGCTGACGGCGAAAAATCCTATATCCTCGCCCCAAAAGGCCTGGAAGTTGGCCAGAAGATTGAAGCAGGTCGTGGCGCTGCCCCTGAAACGGGCAACTGCCTATATCTCTCCGAAGTGCCTTTGGGTGCTATCATGCACAACATCGAGATGCAGCCAGGTCAAGGGGGCAAGTTGGTGCGCAGCGCAGGAGTATGGGCAGTAATGATGGGCCGCGAAGACCGCTTTGCAGTGGTTCGTATGCCTTCCGGCGAAGTTCGCCGCATCCTGCTCACTTGTCGCGCTACTATTGGTACGGTTGGAAATCCTGACCACAACCTTGAAATAATGGGTAAGGCTGGTCGCAATCGCTGGAAAGGTCGTCGCCCACGCGTTCGTCCCGTAGTGATGAACCCTGTAGATCACCCGATGGGTGGTGGCGAGGGTCGCGCATCTGGTGGTCATCCGCGTACCCGCAAAGGCTTTAAATCGAAAGGCGCTAAGACTCGGAGCAAGACCAAGGCTTCTAACGCACTGATTATCAGCCGCAAGACAAAATAAATAACTCAACGCATCAACACATAGTATGCCGCGTTCACTCAAAAAAGGCCCTTACATCCACCACTCATTGTTGGAAAAGGTCGAAAAAGCAAAACAGAGCAACCGTAAGCAAGTCATCAAGACTTGGAGCCGCTCTTCGATGATCATCCCCACCATGGTGGGCGAAACCATCGCAGTGCACAACGGCAAAACTTTCGTTCCGGTTTTTGTGACCGAAAACATGGTGGGCCATAAACTCGGAGAATTTTCTCCTACGCGCAACTTCCGTGGTCACGCGGGCAACAGAAAGTAAATTAGACATTAGATACTGGACCTTAGACATTAGACTCAGCGATGGGTTTTAGTCCAAAGTCCAAAGTCATAAAGTCCAACGTCTATAAATAATGGAAGCAGTAGCTAAACTGAGAAACGTCCCGATGTCACCGCGCAAAATGCGCTTGGTAGTGGACAATATCCGCGGCAAGAAAGTAGTGGATGCCCTTGGCATCTTGCGCTATACCAACAAAGAAGCCGCTATTTGGCTTGAGAAATTGGTGCTTTCTGCCGTGAGCAACTGGGAGCAGAAATCCGATCAAGTAGGTGGAGCCGACGAATTCGATCTCGTTATCAAAACGGCGTTCGTTGACCCAGGCACCATCATCTATCGCTTCCTCCCTGCGCCGCAAGGCCGCGCTTATCGCGTCCGAAAACGTCGCAACCATGTCACCATCGTCGTCGAAAACCGCGTCGCGCTGGAAGAAGACTAAACCGCTCTGAAAAACACACATTTGTACCATCTCTCATTCAGTCAAGCATAATGGGTCAAAAAGCAAATCCGATAGGTAACCGTCTAGGCATCATACGTGGTTGGGACTCCAACTGGTTTGCCGACAAAGATTACGGTCTCAAAGTGGTAGAGGATGAGAAAATCCGCAGCTACCTCCGGGCCCGTCGTCCAAAAACGGCTACGGCAGATCCGCGCGATCGTAACAAGCCAGTGCAAAACGGTATTAGCCGTATAGCCATCGAACGCACCATGCGTCGCGTTACCGTCACTATCCATACCAGCCGTCCCGGTATCATTATTGGTAAAGGTGGTAAGGAAGTTGACCTTATCAAGGAAGAATTGAAAATCCTGACGGGCAAAGAAATTCAAATCAATATTTTTGAAATTCGGAAGCCTGAACTGGACGCAAATATAGTGGGCGAGCAAATCGCCAAGCAAATCGAAGCCCGTATCAATCACCGCCGTGCCATCAAAGGCGCTATTCAAGGCACGATGCGTGCCGGTGGAGAAGGGATCAAAGTCCGCATCAGTGGGCGTGTTGGCGGTGCTGAGATTGCTCGCACGGAAGAGTACAAAGAAGGGCGCACACCGCTTCACACTTTCCGCGCAGATATTGACTATGCCTTGGTAGAAGCACAGACGGTGTACGGTAAAATCGGCATCAAAGTGTGGCTCTTTAAAGGTGAAGTGCTACAAAAACGCGAACTAACGCCTTTCGCAGCAGCAGAAGGTACGGGTGGCGGCAGCGGCGACCGTAGAGATGATCGTCGCGACGACCGCGGCGGTAGAGGAGGAGATGACCGCAGAGGCGGTGGCGGTGGCGACCGCAGAGGCGGTGGTGGCGGCGGAGACCGCAGAGGTGGTGGCGGCGGAGACCGCAGAGGTGGTGGCGGCGGTGGCGGCGGAGACCGCAGAGGTGGTGGCGGCGGTGGCGGTGGCCGTGGTTAATAATGAGCCCGCCTTCGCTGAAGCTACGGCGGGTGAAGCGGTGGCCGTGGTTAATAATGAGCCCGCCTTCGCTGAAGCTACGGCGGGTGAAGTGGAGGCCGTCGTTAAAACTCCAAAACAGCAGGATGGAAAAAAACTCCGTCCATATTCTAAAACATTGATTGACAGGCTTTCTAAAGTATCCATACGATGTTACAGCCCAAGCGTCAGAAATATCGCAAAATGCAAAAAGGCCGCAACCGCGGCCTGGCTTTCAAAGGCAGCTCCATTTCCTTCGGCTCTTTCGCATTGAAATCCCTGGAATTTGGCCGCCTCACGAGCCGCCAGATTGAGGCAGCGCGTATCGCACTCACTCGCCACATGAAAAGGGAAGGCAAAGTGTGGATTCGGGTATTCCCGGACAAACCACTTACCTCAAAGCCCGCTGAAGTGCGTATGGGTAAAGGTAAAGGTGCTGTGGACCATTATGTTGCAGAGGTGCAACCAGGCCGTATCATCTTCGAAGTAGAAGGCGTTACCCCTGAAATTGCACACGCATCACTTCGCCTTGGCGCACAAAAATTGCCCATGGCTTGCAAAACCGTGACTCGTCACGATTACGAAGGATAACTTTTTAAAAAGTTGATAAAGGTTGATAAAGGTTTATTGTGTTGATCTTCAATTTTATAAACCATTATAAACCCTCATTAACTCTAATAAACAGAAAGTAACAATGGCAAAGGAAAAATTGAACCTCGTTGATATGACTGAAGACGAACTGCGCAGCGAACTTGCCAGTGCAGAACACCAGTATCAGCAAATGAAGTTCGACCATGCGGCCAAAGGCATTGCTAACCCCATGGAAATCCGGGAGTTGCGCCGCGATGTTGCCCGCATTCTGACCGAAGGTCGCCGCCGCGAAATCGCAGCGATGACTCATGAGGAACTCGCAATGCGCAGCAAACTTCGCGCACGTCGCCGAAAAAACCGTTAAAGTTTGGGCTCACGCCTAAAGCGTGATAAACAGATTTAAGCATTACAACAAAGTTCAACTAACTACATCTCGATAGATGGAAGCAGTAGTAAGAAAACTTCGCAAAACAAAAACTGGGGTCGTGGTGTCTACCAAAATGGACAAGACGATTTCCGTGAAAGTCGAACGCCGGCTTATGCACCCACTTTACGGTAAATTCGTAAAGCGTTCCAAGAAATTCTTCGCGCACGACGAGGAGAATACTTGCAACATGGGCGATCTGGTACGCATCATGGAAACCCGTCCGCTTAGCAAAATGAAGCGCTGGCGCCT
>JANMME010000287.1:0-3375 GCA_031373015.1 Saprospiraceae bacterium | reverse complement strand
CCGTCTCTGCCCCCGAACAATACCTGACCGAGATTTTGGTTCAGCCCATTTCCGATGGCCAAAACGTAACCCCGGTCTTCTTCGTAGCGGTATTTCCCCAAGACCCATTGGCCCAGATTTTGTTCGGTGGTCCGCACCCAGGCCACTACCGAAACCGCACTTGTTACGCCCCGGTTATCTGTGCCGCCATCTATCCAGGAGGAAGTTCCATTGAACTGGTAAGCACCGTTGGGCGCCCCATCATGACCGATGCCGGGAGTAAGGTCAAAACCGATGCCATTGATAGCCGTTGGGCTGGCATCGTTCGTATTGCCATTGAAAGGAAAATGTCCGGTGAGGTTCGTGTTCAAGTCCGGCACGCAGGGTGGTGTTGCCGGCGTTCTCAAAATCGTGCCGTTCAGGCCACAGGAAAAAGCAACTTGGGCACTGGGCATGAACACCCGGAACTGTCGGCTGGTCGGCCCCGGGTTAATGGTTTCTGTGGTCCAGGTATTGCCGGCATCCGTTGTTTTCAGGATCAGGCTGATATTATTGGCGACACTGCCCCCCACCGCATAGCCTTTGTTGGGGCCAAAAAATTTCACATCCGTTAAAAAGCTCGGAGAAGAAAAATGGAGGTTCCAGGTATTGCCCGCGTCGGTGGTTTTCAGGATCACCCCTGCATCTGTACCTATCTCGCCACCGGCGACAAAGCCCGTGTTCGCATCCGTGAAGTAAATGCCGTGCAAGTTGTTGGGCGATACAAACTGGTCGCTCCAGGAAGCGCCTCCGTTGACGGTTTTCAACATTCTCCCGTTAAAATCCGAAGCATACCCGATTTGTTGGCTGGTAAAAAAGATACCATAGATCCCCTGTCCGGTATTGGGCGAAACATCCGTCCAGGAGGCGCCGCCATCGGTTGTTTTGATGATCGTAGCGGCAGTTCCCGAAACCCCGCCCGCGATAAATCCAATATTGGGATTGAGAAACCATACCACCCGCAAATCATCGAAACCAGCGGGCGTGGCTACCGGATTCCAGGTGTTTCCGCCATCTATGGTGTGTCGGACGGTGCCCGCGTCGCCTACTGCCCAGCCGTTGAGGGAACTGTTGAAATAAGTCGAGTAAAAACGATTGCTTGTACCGCTGGACTGCTGCGTCCAGTTCGTTCCTCCATCGGTCGTTTTTAGAATAACACCGCCGTAGCCGACCACGTATCCGGTATTGTCGTCGGTAAAGTGCGAGGAAAGTAAATGCTCGGAAGTGCCACTTAGTTGAGGTGCCCAGGTTTGCGCTTTTGCAGTAAGGCTTGCGAGGACCGTTAGGAGGGCCAAAAAGAATACTTGTCTCATTTAATGGTTAATTTGTAGTGTTGGTTAGAAATGGAGGCATAGCACCTGCGGAGAGATCCGGCAGTGGCTGCCCTGTCTACCACATTCATCTCCAAGCTTCATGAATTTGTAACCGGATGCGGCAAAAAAGTATGAGGAAATGAAAGAGGCCCATTCCGCCCCGCGTTGTGTTCCCAACCAAACCCAAGCCCAAGCCGCCGGGGTTGTGCAAAAGTCGAATAAGGATTGAGTGTGGATTGGGGCGAAAAATTTAATTTGTTGCACACCCGAACTTCCCGAAAGTTTTAAACTTTCGGGAAGTTACATTTCAAGAAGACAAAACAAGATTTGGTATAAAAATTGAGATTTCGCATTTTTCGACTTTTGACACAACCCCCACTTCGGTGGTTAGCCATGCCCTACCAAAATCTCCCCGCTATTCAAACGGCGGCGGCCAATCGCTTTCAGGCTAAACGATGGCCCCAAGAACCACCGCTTGTGCTATTTTTGCCAACGCTATATGACCGCTATTTCAAAAATAAGTCGTCGAGTGGTAAAACGCCTTTAACCGCATCCATCCAAGTGCGTTTTGCCGCCACACTTGGCGCGGGTAAGGTGTCACCTTGATATCAGCCAACGGCTGATTCGGCCTACAAATCATCCGGATACAAAGCCATTCGGTCTTTTTCGATGAGTTGCTTTAATTCTTCCACGCTGGGCAACTGAACCAAATATTTGCGCACAAAAATTTCCTGTGCCAATCCTGCCGTTGCGTATTCCACCAGAGAGTTGTTTTTGTCCGCACATAAAACAATCCCTACTGGCGGGTTGTCCTTTTCGGTCATTTCATTTTTGCGGAAATAGTTCAAATACATATTCATTTGCCCGGCATCGGCATGGTCAAATGTCCCTATTTTTAAATCAACCAACACATGACACTTGATGATCCGGTGATAAAAAACCAGGTCAATGTGATAATGCTTATTGTCAAAGGTGATGCGTTTTTGCCGTGCCTCAAAACAAAAACCCCTGCCTAATTCTATCAAAAAATGCTGTAAATGCGTGATGATGGCCTGTTCTAATTCAGTCTCTGAATATTCAGATTTTTCTTCAAGCCCCAGAAATTCCAGCAAATAGGGGTTTTTGATGATATCCGCTGGCGTTACGGGTATTTTGTCCTTTACTTTGCCAATGACGGATTCTTTGTTCGTTGACAATCCCGTGCGCTCAAACAACAAGGTGCTCATGGCTCGCCCCAATTCGCGGACAGACCAATTGTTTTTGATCGCTTGAACTTCGTAAAAGGCGCGTTTGAGAGGAGTGTCGGCCCTAATGAGCTCGATGAAATGCGAAAAACTCAGGCGAGACAATAGCAGCTCTGGTGAGCACGATTGGTCAGGATCTAGTTGAATATTTGGGGCAATTTCAAGCTTTTCCGACAGAACCGAAAATACATGGGGACGTGTTCCATGTTTTGTAAAATATTGATTTTCAATTTCTTGTAATTTGGGGGACACTGTCCCCCAAATTTGAGGATAGATTTGGTAAAAGACTCTACAGTCGCGCAATGAACGCTCATCCAAGCCTTTTACGCCAGTTGATCTTAACGCTTTTGCAATTTTTGTCAAAAGCCCGGTTCCATACTCCGCCCTATCCTCCCCCTGCTGCTCATATTCAACAATGTAAAACCCAATCACCCAGTTTCGGATGGTAAGTGCTACGTTTGCCTGCTGTACGGCAAACCGCTGTGTGTACTCGTGTGTGGTTTGTATCGCGGAGATAAGTTCTGTCAGTTGCATATTTTATCAGATTTTTGTTGGAGGCAAATATACAAACAATAAGTTTCAAAATAGCAAAACCAATTGTTGTTTTTTTATTGCTGTCGTACCGCTGGCCCCGCTGGCGTAAAGGCTGCTACCGCCGAGCGTCGGCTGTGCATTTTAAGCCTACCTTCTTGAGTACAATGGAACACGGATGACGCGGATGAGACACCGCTTAACCCCGATTATCCAGCAAAAAAATCTGTGGTAAACCGTGTCGCATCCGCCGCATCCGGGGTCCAGCC
>JANMME010000261.1:0-2084 GCA_031373015.1 Saprospiraceae bacterium | reverse complement strand
GCTGGGTCAAAAGACCCAGGCGCGGCGGCTTGGGATCGGTTTTGATGCTAAAGGGGGGGGCTAAGCTGGGAACACCACGCGGGGCGGAAATTCTTAGTGCCGGATTTCCTGTACGATGGCCATTATTTTCCTTGTAATTTGTTCCCAGGCTTCATTTCTGTTGCCCCATTGGTCTAGAGGTTTGACAACCGCTTCATTCAGCGGCAATGGGTTGGCCTCATTGATTTCCGGATTAAGGTCATAGAACCCGGTTTTTGCGATAATAGGGAGGAACCATTTTCCGGAGTCAAGCCCCATTTGGTGCATCCTGTAGGATTCTGAATCCTGCCCAAGATAGGCGCTACTGATTAGCCCTATAAAAACATCTGCTTCCTCTATTTTTTGTTGGATTACTTTCTGGCGGGTCGAACCCGTGAGCATCTGTTCGGTGTCCCAATGGGCAATGATGCCTTTGTCTTGAAGGAGGCCCAGACAGTTTTCCCTCAGTTCTTTCAGCAGCCCAAATGTGTCGGGCGCGAAAACAGTCACAACTTTTATAGGTTCGTTCAACACAGGCATTTTTTTATGTTTTTGAAGGTGAATCAAATCAGATTGAATGGTTGCCACTTCGGCTGAATGTTGTTTCGTTACCCAGGAATCAGCCATGACAGAAGGGTTTTGAACAAGGTAATCCAATGCCGTTTCTACCTTGTTGACAGGAACAGCGATCTGCCTTGCCAACATTCTTGTATCCAAAGCTATATGATTTCGCCGAGCATAAAGTATGCTTTGCAACAGCGCATCGGCAACCCAGCTTTCTAGTGCGATCTTTTGGTGTTTATCCTCGCACCAGCTCGTCAAGAGCAGGTCGTTTTTGCGGGAAGTTGTCATGTTTTCAAAGGCCGAATTGGGCAAAATATTGACTTTCCCTTCATTTTCCAGATGAATTACACCCTCGGCCCCAAATGCGATCATGGGTGGATGTCCAAAACTTATGTTTACAGATTTTTCTGGCGCATACAAAGCGCTTAGGGCCTTCAAATCGGGCGATTCGGGCGATTTTAGGAGAATATTTAAATTGTCCAAAATCAAGGGCATTTTTGGCAGTAATTCTTTTATGCTGCGCTGTAATACCAGGTATGCCCCCAAAATACCCAGCATAGGGGTTTCAAATTTGCGGTAAAGCAGGTTTTCTACAAGCGAAGGGGGGAGTTCCAGGTCAATGTTTTTCAAGTATTCGAATGTCGTATCCGTAATGGTCGCCGAGTCATTGGGTGCAAAGCCCTCATCAATGCGAGCGGTCAGGATGCGAAGGGTTTCAAAAATGGGGGACTTGTCTTTCAGGGTAACGAACACTTGGGTTTGCCAGTTCGGGAAGCAATAGATAGGAATAATCCGCGCTGGATGGCAATCGTAGCGCAGGTAATATTGCCCTTTTCCACAGTGGCCGGAGAAGGCAAACCACCCTGCTTGCCGGTCTTCCTGATAGGTTCCGGGGGGGAAATCGTGGACAACTTGCATGTTTTCGTCCAGAAGGTCCATTTCCTTAAATAAATCAAAGTCTTGGGCAGATTCCCCGTTCGGGAAACGTGCAAAAAGGAATAAACCACTTTCATTTTGCGCGTTTATGGCCAATTTATCAGTCATTTCATGGCTCCACTTCACTGCTTTATCCGTATAATACTCATGAGAGGAGGCCGCATCTTGAAGGAGTATTGAAGAATAATGGGCTAACTCAGGGGCAGCAATTTCGGTTCCCGGTGTCTCGTGTTCAATGACAAGGTCCTTTGCCTGATCCCCTTTTTGAAAATGAAGCAAGTATTTCCCTTCGGGTAAATCTTGTGAAAAAACGTCAAAACCACGATAGATTTCCTCAAAATCGCTGTTTCGAATACTTATTTCCACATCTCTTGCCTTAGAGGATTTGTTGACTTTGAAAGAAATCACTCTGAAAGCTTCGAGTATGTTGTTGGTATCCTTTTCAGGTGGAAGCGCTGACCCAAGGATGATATTGGGCATATCGGATAGGTTGAAAGTTGGCATGTAGCTTGCCTTTTGAACTTTCCCGGATTCAGCGGCCAATTGGCTTACCCGCCCGTCTAAAT
>JANMME010000143.1:0-5135 GCA_031373015.1 Saprospiraceae bacterium | reverse complement strand
AGGATGATCAGCGACAGGATGATGAACATCACCATACGCTCGACCTCGAGCACGGTGAAGTTCCTGCGGCTAAAGCCGCCGGTACAGGCCCTTTAGTCAATAACGATCTTTTGTGCGCCTCCCAAACACTTCGCCTTCGCGGAACGCGCTTGCAGGAAGTAAAGACCCATGGGCAAATGTGCTACAGAAATATAGTCGGTTTCTGCGGCAGGCCAGCGTAGCAACGCCATGCCTTGTGCATTGAAGAGCACGAATTCAACACCTGGTAATACCGGACCATGCCATTGGATGTTCAAATCTCCCGAAGTTGGGTTTGGGTGAATCCAAAACAGGCTCTCCCGATTCGCAGTCGGCTCCGTAGTTTGAATGGTTTCGCAGAGTTTGATGGTGTCGGGGATAGCGCTGTACTTGTAGAGGCCGTCTTCGAGAAGTATGTAGGCTTGATTGGGTGAGAAGACATTGAGCCCGCGAAAATGTTCAGCCGAGCGGGCGCAGGCTTGTTGTTCCCAAGTCTCGCCGCCATCGGAAGTGGCATAAATTCCCGTTTGGTGGCCACAAGCCCAACCATGAAGGGAATCAGCAAAGGCAAGTTCAAAAACGCTTACGGGTGTTTGCGCTTGCAGTTGCCATGTTTCGCCAGCATTTTGTGTCCGATAAATGGAAGACCCAGTGCTCATCCAGCCTTGTTGCGGGTTCAAAAAACTCATCTGTCGCGCCCCTTTAATGTCAGGATATTCCTGCACCTGCCAATTGAGGGCATTATATGATTTTCCAAAACCGAATTTGTTGTAAGGCAAAATCAATTGGTTTACACCAATAAAATAAACGGAGTCTGCGCCTACGGAAACAAAGTCCTGTATCAGCGAAACCGCGCCGGGGAGCTTGATATTCGTCCAGGTTTGCCCCCAATTTTTGGTGACGAAAATATCCTGATAATGTGCAGCCACCACCGCCACACTGTCGCTCAGCCTTTCGAGTGCTGTAATGCTGGGACTGGTGCCCAAAGATTGTGTTTCCCAATTTGTACCGTCGTTGGTCCAAAGAATTTCACTGTAATAGGGAGAACCGGGCTTTAAGATTTGAACGATGCCGTGCTCAAAATCTTTGAATTGTAAATTTTCCACCGTCCGAACAGGCCCTGGATAGGGCACTGTATCCCAATGGGCGCCTCCATCACTCGTTTTCCAAATTTTTTTATCACCTAAAGCCCAGCCTCGATCTGGGTCTAAAAACTGCATTTTGATAAAGGGTATGGGTGTTTCATGGGGCGATTTTTTCCAAAAAAACGGGGTGTTCACTGCTACTCTTTTGGCGGCCAGGTCTTCCAGCGGCAAACACTCGGGTTTTGCCTTCAAAAAGACGGTATAGCAACCAGAGGCCGAATAGGTATGCGTCGGGTTTGCCTCGGTAGAACTTTCTCCATCGCCAAAATCCCAATAATAACTGTCTGCATTTTTGGAGTGGTTGCTGAAATAATAGGTTTGGTCTGAACAAGTGTAATCAAAAGCAGCAGAAGCGGTTCTGCAAAGCAAAGAATCACAATCAAGTGCTAAAAACGGACTAGGGTCGTGGTAAAAAATACCCGAAGTATCCCGAAGGCAAATCAACTGCGAATGCCCCCCTTCAAAATCAAATGCCCTGAAAAAACTTCGGTCTATGTCGCCAATGCCATCCACCCAGGTGTAGGTTTGAATAATAGATGGATGGAGCGGTTTCATGACCATCTTTTTGCGCACTTCGCCATTGTCGAGGGTAAATGTGCCGACTTCCATCACTTTCAATGCCCCGAGGTCGCCCGTGACAACTGTATCGCCCACATTTTTTGAAAAATCGTAGAGCAGGGTTTCCGTGTTGCAGTTTGCAAACACATAATACTTGCCTTGATCTGCCCGAACATATTGGCCAAATTTGTTCCAAGTGGTGCCGCAAAGGATGGTATCGCCTTCATAGCGCGTCGAGACGTTGAAATAACTGGGACAGTCCCAGGGATTGCAGATGTAAATAGCCCCCTGCTCTAAACCTGGTGTAGGAAACGAGACAAACTGTGCGTGACTGACAGCGTAAGAAAAAAGCAAAAGGAAGTGTAGTAGGTGTTTCATTGAAAATTGGATTTGGAGGCACTTTTGATAATGGATTGGCAGGGCAGAATCCTTCAGCGCGGGGAAATTCCAAAATCGCAAATCCAAAATCATAAATCCTCAAGACCTTACCCCAATCACTTCCACGGCCGCCCCGGTCAGTGCCGGGTTGTACCAGCAGTCAATGCGATTGCCCTTGAACCGAAGTACCGCCTCTTTGGCTTCTTCAGCCGTGTTATAGCCTTTGACGATATAGCAGGCACCTTCCGCTCCGCCGGGGCATTTGCTGCCTTCGTGCCACAGCAGCATCAGGCCTTCGATAGGGGGCGCTTTATCAACGGGTGTGTTCTTGCAATAGACCGCGAACTGGACATAGTGCAACTCGATGATCGGGGTAAACAACAGGTTGCCTACCTGGCCTGCCCCTTTGCGAACGTTGCGCTGGACATTCACACCATTGACAATGAAAGTGGTAGCCGGGTTGGGGGCTTCGCTGTACTCGACTGGAGCAAAGCCGTCGGTGCTGTATTGGGATGGTGCAAGTCCCTTGGCTGAAGATGGGTTGGGCCTGCCCTGCACCTTTGCGAGCGCCTTTTCGCGACGTGCAGCAGCATCGGAACTTTCATAAGTTTCAGTGGAGTAAGTTTGGGGCCTTGCTGAACTGCCAGACGGGTTGTAGCGACGCACGGCGGTTACTTGAGCGGAAGCGTGGGCGCTTGTCCAGATAAAAAGCAGGAGAAGGAATGTTTTTTGCGCAGATTTCATAGTATGAAAATGATTTGAAGTCGTGATAATGTTAAACGCTGGTTGTTGCAATAGTCTTGCCAAGTTTGTTGGTATTGGCCAAGAATGGCAGAAAAGGAGGGTCAATCCCAAACATACCGCTCATCGTATTCCACTTGATATTTTTTCAGAAAAGCCCGAAACTCCTCTTTGAAATCTCGCTTCCGATGATGTTCTGCCTGATTTTCGATGTATCGTACCACGACAGCAATCTCCGCCGGATTGACCGAAAATGCACCGTACCCATTTTGCCAATAGAAATTTTCATAAGCCTTGCCCTTCGTTTTTATCCACTTGGAGGATGTTTTTTTGATTTCTTCTAACAAGTCCATTAAAGGGATTTTTTTGGAAAGAATGCATAAGATATGTACATGGTCGTCATGTCCTCCAACACGCACGGGGTGACATTCCAAGGCCTGACAAGCACCGCCCAAATAGGCGAATAACTCCGGTTTGATGACGTCGTCTATGAAGGGTTGACGGTATTTGGTGCTGAAGACTAGATGGACGTAGACTTTGGCTAGGGACTGCGGCATAGTATGTTTAGTTCATAGGGCTTCGCCCTAGGTTAATTATATCGCCCTTTCAGGGCTTCTAAGTGCTAGTGCCGCGTCCGGCCAATAACGTACGAATATGGCGGCCAAATTCATCCGTTATTAGCCGGACGCGGCACTAGTATGTTTTCGGGAACAAAGATGAGCCGATTTGTTTTATAAAACAAGAAAAAATACATTTTGTGTTAAATGAATTAAAAATAGGCCTCCCGTAGCCCTGAAAGGGCGGCATAATTAACTTAGGGCGAAGCCCTGAGAACTTGAAGGCCTCCCGTAGCCCTGAAAGGGCGACATAATTAACTTAGGGCGAAGCCCTTAGAACTTAAAAAAGGGCGAAGCCCTGAGAGATCACAGCTGATTCTTCACTACCAGCACCTCCATAGCCTTGAAAGCCACCTCCTCGTCCACTTTAAATTTCCCCGTGAGGTACTGGAACACCTTGTGCTCTTGGGGCGTCACTACCCCGTCGGCGAGGATGACATCGAGGCAATGATAGAATAACGGAAGTCGGGTTTGTTCGCGAATGGCGCCGATGGCCGAGTCTATGAGGGCTGCTGAGCTGCCTGCCTGCTCGTAATACTGCCCGGCACGCTCAATCAGTACATGAGGGTCATATCCGATAAAGATATTGCGGCTTTTGAGCGTGCTGAGAAAGGCGGCGTTTCCACCTGCGCCATTGATCTCATCTGCGCGCCGACAAGCCAAGAGTACTGCCGCGCAGGCTTCCGCTTCGTCGGCAATGTGCAAAGACGAGGGGGCAGCCTTGAGCTGGGTGGGGAAGAAATTATGGGTGTTGCTCATGCAAGGTGTAGAGTGGTCTTCGTTCCAGCTGCGAAAGTAGCGGTATGACAGCCACATAGTATCTTTGCGCGATGAAAAAACTACTGTTTCCTTTACCCGCCTTAGCTTTGTGGGCAACCGTTGGTCTTTCGCCTGTCACAATTTTTGCCCAAAATACCATTGGCGGGGTGAAAACCTCCATTCCAGAAGCCGAAGTGAAACGCCAGAGCCAATTCTTAATGGCTGAGCGTGAGCGACTTCTGAACCACAATGACAAAGCGCTCGAACTTTACAAAAAGTTCAGCTACGACAACCCCAACATTGACGTAGGCTGGTATGGCCTCGCGCGCACCCACGCAGCGCTCAAAGACCTGCCCAATGCCTTGCAATGTATTGATAAAGCCGTGGCTTTAGCCCCGGAGAACAAATGGTACAGTATCTTTCAAGCGGAGCTTTTTGAAAAAGTGGGCCGTTTGTCCGAAGCGGTTGCCGTATATGAAAGCCTTTTGAAACGATTTCCAGAAACCCCGGAATTTTACGAACAACTCGCCTACCTCAGCTTACAAAATGAAGACCCTAAACGCGCCCTTAGAGCTTTGGACAAATGGGAAGACCTGGTTGGGGTGAACGAGGATATCGCTTTCAAAAAACATGTCGTGTACATTGGTCTTGGGGACACCAAAAAAGCGGCAATGGAGTTGAAAAAGCTCTGCGACACCCACCCCAACAACCTAAAATACCGTCAGGATTTGGCAGAGTTTTACGATAAAATCGGTGATAAAGCCAATGCCCGTGCCAGCTACGATGAAATTCTCCGCCGTGATCCCGACAACCCCGTGGCTCGAATGGCTTTGGCGGGTAAAGAAGGGGACTCAGATGCCGCTAAACTTGCCGCGATGCGCCCGCTTTTCGATGACCCAAAAGTGCCCATTGATGAAAA
>JANMME010000140.1:0-7402 GCA_031373015.1 Saprospiraceae bacterium | reverse complement strand
ATCGCGCTCTACCGCACGGGGGAAAAGTCCGGCGTTGCTCAAGTGAGAAGGAAGCGCAATGGTGTAATCGTCGGGGAGCTCGGGCAAGTTGAGAAACTGAGAGAGTACTTCTGATTCTTCTTTTGAATAATAATAATAGTTGAAGTCGGACTTGCAAGCCCCCAAAAGCAAGAACAGGGCAAACAACGTGAAAACGGGTGCGAGTTTTTTCATGGCTCAAATTGTTTTACGGTGAATAGGTGAAGGAAAATTTCAAGACAAATTTTTAGGAGATGCCAAGTCAAAGGTCGTTATGGTTGGGATTTGAATTTTCGCGGATTTTGCCAACGATAAAAATTTATTTATTGCATATTTCCACTTATTTGAATGGATTGCCAAAGCGCACGTCTGTCGTCATCTTCTCGTCGGTCAAAGTGCGCAAGAATGCCACAAGCGCTTGTTTGTCCTCCGAATCGAAGCCCATTTTTTTAGGCGTTCCAAACACCGCATTTCTTAATGACTCATGAAGGTTGGCGTGTGGTTTAATACCTGTGCTGTAATGTTCCACCACTTGTTCCAAGGTTTGGAAACGGCCATCGTGCATGTAGGGTGCCGTAAGCGCGATATTGCGCAAGGCGGGAACTTTGAATGTGCCCATATCGGGGGGGAAATTCGTGATACCGCCCGCACCAAGGTCAATAGGGTATTCATCCAGGCCGTTGGAGGCGGACTGCACAAAAGGGGCCGTCAAGGTTATTGTGTGGCATGAAGCACAATTGCTCTGATAGAGCATTTTGCCTCTGTTTTCCTGCGCTGAAAACTTATTAAAATCTTGGGTTATAGCGTTGAAGTCTTGATGGTTGCCTTCAAACTGTGCCTGCGCCGCTACGTCAAATTTGCTCTGGAAAGAAGCAAGCGCGTGTACAAAACTCTGGATGGCCTCTGTCACGCGTTCTTCCGTTGCAGACTGCTCTCCAAATGCTTTTTTGAATAACACGGAATAATAGGGTTGGTTGTTCACCGCGGTGACCACTTCACTCATTGACATATCCATCTCTTTGGCGTTGCCGAGCGAGGCGCGACTTTGCTCTTGCACAGATTTGGCGCGGTTGTCCCAGAAAAGCGAGTTGCCAGTGTTTTCATAAGCGCCCGAAAAGGAGGGCACAGCACTTAGCGCAATAGAGTTGCGCTCGCCCGAGCGGTCGAATACGCCTTTGCTAACGGAGGCGTTGTCGCCAAAACCCAGAGATTGTTTGTGGCAATTGGCACAAGCAATTTTGCCATCCTTGGAGAGGCTTTTGTCGTAGAAAAGCACTCGGCCCAATTCCACTTTGGCATACTGCACCGGGCGGGCGAACCCGCCAGTACCCGTGAACGACAAATAAGTGGGAAGCACAACATTGTAGTCGACAGGCAATTGGGGCAAGTTCAGGTAGGGAGAGAGCAATGCCTGCTCATCAGGAGCATAGTAAACGTAACTAAAGTCGTTGTTTTTGCAGCTAAATGCTAAAAGGGAGCAGGAAATGGCAACAAGTAAATAGATTTTTTTCATAGTTCGGTGAGTAGTTTTTGTCGTACAGTGCCCAAAAGTAGTGCTAGACCTTTTGTCAAGTTTGTGTCAAGTCACCCTTTACGAAAGGTTTAACACCCCAAAGACGCAGACAAGCCGAATTGGGTTGGGCGGGCGCTAAGATTTTGCCGAATTAAAAAACAAGCCCCGTTTTCACAGTCATGTCTGCGAAAACGGGGCTATAATGGGGGTGGCACACCTAAATTTGAAGATTAAAAATCAACGTGGTAGTCCAGGTGTGCCACACTTTCTTGAAAATCATACTTCTTTTGCCTTTTTCGGATTGTTTCGGTCGAGCACCTCATCTACAAGGCCGTACTCTTTGGCCTCAATGCTGCTCATCCAGTTGTCGTGGTCGCAATCCTCTTCGATTTTCTCGTAAGGCTGGCCGGTGTGGTGGGCGAGGATGTCGTACAGCGACTTTTGCATCTTCTTGATGAGCTTGTAGGAGATTTCGATGTCCGAAACCTGCCCTTGTGCGCCGCCCATTGGCTGGTGAATCATCACATGGCTGTGGAACAATGCACTACGTTTGCCTTTTGCACCCGCCGCCAGCAACACGGCGCCCATAGAGGCCGCCAGTCCCGTGCAGATCGTGGCCACATCGGGCGCAACGTACTGCATGGTGTCGTAGATGCCGAGGCCGTCAATCACCGAGCCGCCGGGGCTGTTGATAAACATCTGAACGTCGCGCTTAGGGTCTGTGCTTTCGAGGAACAGCAATTGTGCCTGGATGACGTTGGACACGTATTCCGTGACGGGTACACCCATGAAAATGATGCGGTCCATCATCAAGCGGCTGAAAACGTCCAAAGCGGCGGCGTTCATTTGTCGCTCCTCGATTACATAAGGCGTGAAGGCTTGGATGCCCGGCACGGAGGTCCCCATGTATTTTTCGAGGTGCATGCTGCTCATGCCAAGGTGCTTCGTGGCATACTTTTGAAATTCGTTTTTATCGAACATTTTGAAAATCAATTTGTAAAACGAAGTTTCTTTGATGCTTAAAAAAGAAACCGGCGTTCAAGTTTTGTGAGGCAAAGGAAACAACGAATTTGCCACAAGGTTATGTTCCAGAAAAATGGAACTGAAATGGTGGATGTATGGCCGATCTGGAACGATGAACTTTGGGCGATCAACGATGAATTTTTCACACTTGGAATCCCTTCATCACTTTTACCCGCCATAGCCATAGGCGACGGAGGGGATCACTTTATCCCTTTATGCTTCCTCATCCAGCGTGGTGCGCAGAGCGACATCTTCTGACTGCTCGGCTTTTGCCTTGGCCGTTGCTTCCTCCACTATTTTGTGGAATTCCTCTGAAGAAACGGCTTTGTCTGCCAAAGTTATCTCTCCCCGCACGGCTTCGAGCAATTTGTCGGATTCAAGTTCGCGGCGGGTGTTTTCCACGTCTTTCTCGTCTTTCATCAACCGTTCGATGCTGCTTTCCAGGATATGCGCGGGCAGATTTGCCTGAAAATAGTTGCGCACGCGGCGGGCATATTCTTCCTTCAATTCTTCATCCGAAACTTCTACCCCGAAAGATTCCATCAAGTCTTCGCGGATGATGGACCAGCGCAGGTTGTCGGAGAAAGCGGGGTATTCGCGCTCGATTTGTGCCGGTTCGAGTTTGCCTTGATTGGTCACGCCCAGCCAACGTTTGAGGAACTTGTCGGGAAGCGGAATTTTATTCAATTCCAGCAAGCGTTCTTGCAGCGAACGGAAAAGAAGGGCATTGGAGCGAATATCGTAAAATTGCAGGATGCCAACTTTTATTTTCTCGATGGCTTCTTCTTTGCTTGACACGCCCTCGCCAAAATAGCCATCAAAGAACTCTTGGTCAAGTTCAGCATCGGCCACGCGACTGACCTCTTCAATGGTGCCCTCAAACCAATCGCCTACTTCCCGATGGTCGTCTTCAGGAAGCGCGAGGATGTATTTGCGGTGTATCTCTTCCTTTTCGTGGTTTTCCACCGAACGCGCATTAAAACGCAGGGAGTCGCCGGTTTTCAGGCTTAGCAGTTTTGATTTAAATGCTTCATCCTTAACGTTTTTTACCAAGAAAGTCATAGGGCTTTCCCATCCACCTTCTTTCACTTCGCCTTCAGCAGAAACCAGTTCGCGGGCCGCGATTTTCACGATATCATTTTCCTCAATGCCATCGGTCGGGTTGCTGCGCTTGCCTACACGTTTGCGGGCATATTGGAGGTCTTCTTCGGCGAGTTCGTCGAGGTTGTTTACCGTGAGCCGTTCGTAGGTATGGCTCTTGTCAATGCCCTGGATCTCGATTTTTGGCACGAAACCAACTTCGTAATCAATGGCATATTCCAGGTCAGGATTGCTGATGTTGATAGAAAACTTCTGCTGCTGGTCTTCAGCGGGCAAGGGTTGGCCCAGGATATTGATTTTGGATTCGCGTAGGTAAGCCACCAACGCCTCGCTGAAAAGCTCGTTGAGGGTCTCGGTAAAAATGGATGCGCCGTACAATTTTTTGACGTGATCCATCGGCACTTGGCCAGGGCGGAAGCCTTTAATGGGCATCTTTTGGCGAACTTTTTTTAGTTCGGCGTCGAGTTTTGGCTTCAGTACGTCGCGGGTGATGGTGACGGTGAGGATTGCGCTACAATTGTCTAAGTCTTTGCGGACGACCATGGTGTGGTTATGTTGATTGGTTGATCTGGTGATATGGGGATTTGTTTATGGGGTGATTTGTTTATTTGAGGATTGGGTGATTTGTTGATGATTTTTGGCAAAAAAAAGATTTGGCAAATTTTCAAAATTTGCCAAATCTCGATACTCAAATAATCAAATCCCCAAATCCCCAAAAAAGTTGTGCGGGCGGAGGGACTCGAACCCCCATGCCTCACGGCGCCAGATCCTAAGTCTGGTACGTCTACCAATTTCGCCACGCCCGCGTGTCCGCCATAGCCCGTTTAGGGCGAAGGCGGGCTTGTTGCTTCCTTAAAATTCAATTTCAACCGACTTTCTGGTTGTTTTTGGAGAACCCGCCATGCTCAAAAAGAGTGATATGCGGGTAACCCGCCTTCGCGCCTAAAGGTGCAGGTAACCCGCCTTCGCGCCTAAACGGCGCTTCGGCGGGTAAAAGGGACGCAAAAGTAACACCTTCTCACAGAAAACAAAGGATAGGTATTTGAAAAACTTGAGAAATCTACAATTGTTAAATAATCCTGCGTTTTTGATAGCTTCATTCTTGGGTTTTTAAATAAACCGCATAGCGGTGACATTTTGGCAACTCAATCCAACACCCGACACTCCACTCTCCGGTTTTTCTGCCGACCCTCTTCTGTATCATTTGAGGCCGCAGGTTGCATTTTCCCATAGCCTTTCCAGGCAAGTTGTTCAGGGGCTACATTCTTGGCAATCAAGGCATTGTACACATTAAGCGCTCGAAGTCCTGAAAGCGTGAGATTGCTTGCGTCGTCGCCTACATTGTCGGTGTAACCAGCAATCTCAAAATGGAGCGAAAGGTTTTTTTGCAGCACTTGGGCGAGTTTTTCCAGTGCAGGGCCTGCTTCAGGGCGCAGATCGGCCTTTCCAAAATCGAACAGCAGCGCATCCTGCATCGTATATTTTTTATCCACCAACAGCGATTGCTCTATGGCGGCATTTTCATCGGGCACAATAACAAAGTCGTCAAAAAGGTAATAGGCGATACGTTTGGTTTTTTTCCAAAATTCAAGCGCCTGGTTTTTCTCGTCCAGTTGCATCCGCGTTTCATCGTCCATGTTGATGGGCGTGACGGCATCGGAGAAAAAATTTCCGAACAGGAAATATTTGTATCCACCACGATCCGCTGTGAAAGCCAAGGAAATCTTGCGCCATTTTCCTTTGGTTTCTACGATTTGGGCCAAATTCACCTGTGGCTTCACGGCAAAATCCAGTTGGCTCGTCATGAAATTCTCTTGTGTAGTGATCCTCGCATCGGAGAAATAGAAGCCAAAATTGCCGCAAAGCGTTGGGCGGATACCTGTGGTGCGTCCATATACTTTGTTTAGGTGTTGACTGCCCAACGAATCGTTGGTATAGACCCAAAAACTCAGGCGGTAGGTTCGGCCTTTTTCGAGGGGCTTAGCGAGTGCTCCTTGTATAAGTTCATGATAATCAAACGCAAACTGCCCATCTTGAAACGGGTGGTACATAATGAGGCCCATCATGCGCTTGCCTTTTCGGGGCTTAGGAAAACTGGGGCAGCCGTTGATGGAATCCCAGACCAGAAGATCCGGTGTTTGCACATCAAACGTTTTCCAAGCTTCCGCGCTCGTGTTCACAACGTCAGATGCGCCAGCGAATTGGCAGGGCTTAGGGGGCACTTGCCATACCCCTGCTTCGCGGGGGGATTGGCGTTCGAAACCGCCGTTCACGACGAGGTTTTGGGCAGATACTTGCGGGAGAGATAAAAGGTAAAAAGGGGGCAACAGGCACAGGAGTTGGCGCATATTCAGGTTTTTGAGGAGAACGGCAGGGTAGGGGTGGAGATTGTTCAAGCCTTCCGACACACCAGCACCACTTTCTTGTTTTCCGCATCCGTGGCCGCAAAAAGGTACACATCGCCGCCCTCAGCGAGGTCGAGTTTGCTGCGGACTTGATCGGGATTATCCGGGAAATTGCGGCAGGTGATGTTGGCTTTTCCACCGGGAACATGGATTTGAACAGATTTTCGATCGTATTTGCAGACGTGTTCGATGACAAAACTTCGCGCGGGCAAATTTGGGCGAAACTCCGTAGAAGTGTACAAATGCGTGTTAGCGTGGAGTTTTGCCAAACCAAAACGCAGGGCAAAGGAGCGAAACGCCCCGGCTTTCAAAATGGTTGGATTGGGTTCGTAAAGGAAATTTTTGGGGCTGGAAAAGTTGGCAACAGCCTGTTGTTCCTCCGCCCAGGAAAAAGCAAAAGTTTGCGCTCCGGATGGAGACCTATAAGGTTTGTCAAACCTTATAGGTCTTGATTCTAGTGATACCGCCTGGATAGGGATTTCATCAATCAATGGAGCGTCTCGTTCAAGCAGGTACAAGACTTCGCGGCAGTCGCCTTCAGACGCCACCACCCATATTTTGGAGACTTGCCCCAATTGCTCGGTTGCCAGTTTTAGATCGAGTAAGGGAGCCGTTTTCAATAGCACCCGGGGCGATCTTTTCAACATCAAGTCCTTGATTTTCAAAACATCCGGTGAACAATTGGCCAGTTGAAACACCTTGCCCTTGCGCTCGTGGCGACGGGCTGGGTCGAGGTAAATGAGGTCGTAACCATCCTTTGTTTTCTCTAAAAAATCCTCTGCAGTGCAGTGTTCAAAATGCACGTTTGTAGCGCCTAATTGGGCAAAATTGTGTCGTGCCGCGGCCAGCAGTTCCGCGTTTTGTTCTATGTATGTCAATGATTCAAATTGCTGCGAAAAGAAAAAGGAATCCACGCCCAGACCTCCCGTAAGGTCCACCATTTTTTTGCCTGAAAACAAACTTGCCTTGAAACGTGCCGTGCGCTCGGAAGATGCCTGTTCCAAGGAAAGGGCCAAGGGGAATTCCATGCCTGCCCGATACCATGTGGGGATTTTTGAGCGGACTTTTTGAAGGGCCTGGATATGGGCGGCGACTTCGGATATTTTGATATTTGGATATTTATTGGCGGAGAGTGCCAATTGGCGCGGGTCGTCGTCTCGGTGCTGCCAGATGAAATCCTGAAGGGAGGGGAAGTCCATGAGGCGAAGATAGGGAGGATAATGTTGCGGATGTTGGTTGAAGGGGGTTGTGTCAAAAGCCCCAGAGGGGGTATATCTTTGTAGCGCTAGCGAATAAAATTTGTTTAACGTTCCATCGGAACGGCATCTAACAAACGCTAGAT
>JANMME010000137.1:0-14050 GCA_031373015.1 Saprospiraceae bacterium | reverse complement strand
CCCACGTTGGTGGCGGAGGCAATGCCGCCTATTATTTGTCCGGGCGCTTCCTCCCAAATTGAGGTAACCGTAACGCCAGAAAACCCTAATTACGAATATGTATGGGACCCTATGAACGCAGGCACGCTTTCCTGCGCGGATTGCTTGGATCCCATAGCAACGCCTACCCATACGACCCTTTATCAGATCGGAATCAAGGACCTGCCTTGTCCGGCAGGTACCAGTGTAGCGGTATTTGTGGAACAGGCCCCACTTTTGGATCTCGCACAAAACCCTGTCATCTGTTCTACCGGTTCTGTGGTATTGAACAACAGCAGTGAGGTAGACGTGAAATACACCTGGACGCCGTCCACTTTTTTGAACGATTCAACTTCTGCCAATCCCGTGTCATCAGCTACCCAAACCATTACCTACCATGTGATAGCGCAGGGGACCCATTGTAGTTCGGAGGGCGATGTGACCGTAAAATATTACAATGCCAGCGTAAATGCCGGCCAAGACCAAATCATTTGCGAAGGAACGAATGCAACGCTTACAGCCAGCACTTCTGGCAATCCTGGTACGATTCTTTGGTTTCCAAGCGCCGAGACTACTAATAGTATTACGGTCAGCCCCGATTCCTCGCAAAACTATACGGTTACACTTCAGTATGGTGAAGGCTGTAGTGCCTTAGATGAAGTATTGGTTGACGTGATTCCGCTGCCTTCGCTGAATTTTAACCCCAATACCTCCATTTGTCTAGGTCAGTCTGTCGCACTGACCCTTCCGCCCAACGGCCCCGGCGCATACCAATGGTCGCCTCCCACAAGTCTGAACAATGCAAACATCCCCAACCCAATTGCCACTCCGGATGATACTATTAAATATTTCGTTACTGCAAACAACCAAAACTGCAGCGTGCAAGGAGAGATTACCATTAATGTGGCCAGTGCCAGTATTAACGCAGGACAAGATCAAACCATCTGTTTTGGGGAAACGGTCACGCTAACGGCGACCAGCACAGGCTCTCCAGCAGACAGTATTATTTGGATGCCGGGACATAGGATAGCTAGCAGTATTGAGGTTGCACCTGTGGTAACCTTTATATACACCGCAACCCTTTATTACGGCACCAATTGTACCGATGTTGATCAGGTAAAGGTGAATGTGCTACAGCCCATAGTATTGGATATTATCCACGGTGTGCCGGAACCAAAAGATTCTCTTTGCGAGGGTATTGCGGTGAAACTGAGCATAGAAATTATTAATAGTGTTATGGCAGACCTGCAATGGACGGCCAATGGCCAAGCCATCCCAGGGGCAACACTTGATTCGCTGGAAACCATCCCCACCGGCAGTTCCACCACCTACACTGTCATCGCCACGGATGCTCTTGGTTGCACAGCCGAATCTGACCCCGTGGTGTATAATACCAAGCGGTGCTTTGAAATACCCAATGCGTTCACACCGAACGGCGACAACGCCAACGATACCTTCCGCCCAGTGCCGTTGGGCGGTATCTCAACGGTGACAAGGTTCTTTATTTACAACCGTTGGGGGCAAAAAGTTTTTGAGGCTGCTGCCGAACATGAAGCCTGGGATGGGCGCGCCGATGGCAAAGACGCGCCCAGCGATGTGTACGTTTATTACATGGTCGTTCGCTTTGGAAATGGAGATGTGAAAGAATATCATGGGGAAGTGACCTTGCTTCGTTAAGCCATGAGAACAATACGCCCCTTTGCGCTCGCCAAGCAAATTGCAGCCATACCCTTCCATTTTGTTCAGCACCAATGGAAACACGATGCAATAAGCAAACCAGAGAAACACCGGTTTGGTACTCATTGGCGTCAATACTTGATATTTTGGATGCCTCCACCGGCAGTTCCGGAACAGCATAGCGTGGTCGTTTTTTACCATGGTGGTGGTTGGCGTTTGGGTTGGCCTGACCAGTTTCCAACGGTGGCCGATTGGTTCTTGCGCCGGGGATTTCCAGTAGTGATGCCTGCGTACCGCTTGCTTCCGCGCTTTGCCCATCCTGCCATGCGGGAAGACCTGAATTTGGCACTTGGGAAGATTTTGGAACTGATGGATGCAAATGGTTTAAACCAGAAAAAACTTCTGATCGCAGGAATGTCAGCCGGGGCCACGTTGGCAGCGCATCTAGCTTTCAACCGGGATGAGCTAGCAAGTTTTGGTTTGACACAGAACGATTTATCGGGATTTCTCTCTTGTGGTGGCCCTTTGGATTTGGAAAAAATGCCCAAAGTACAACCAGTTCTTGGATACGCAGGCGGGCAAGGCAGTGAACCCTTCCGTGCTGCCAATCCTATAACCTGGCTCAGGGAATCAGAGCATCTACCCGTTTTGTTGATCCACGGCACGGACGATGCTATCGTCCCGATTTCAAGTTCAGTAAGTTTTTTTGAAAAATATTCCGGCCCAAAGACCTTGCACCCAATCGCTGGTGGCTCACACCTTGATTCCTTAGGCTTTGCCTTGAATGATCGGGCGACTGAAAAGATGCTGGAAAAATGGATCGTTGGGGTGGGGCAAATAAAATGAACCACTTGCTATCTTTGAGGTTTATACTTCCATCAATGAATTTTCCAAACCATGCCGAAAACTCCATATAAGATTTTTTTCTTGTTGTTGGCCTTGGCCTTACAAGTTGCCATCTTTGCCCAAAGCCCCTCTAATTGGGAATACAAGGGCGAAAAGGAAGGCGTAAAAGTTTATCATCAAAAAACGCCCGGGCTGCTGCATATCAAACTTTCTACTGCAGTCAAGGTGCCGCTTTCTGGCATCGCTGCCTTGTTTTCCGACGTTGATCATTATAAGGATTGGGGATATAAGATCTGCGAATCCCGGCTGCTTCGCCGGGTGTCGCCCATTGAAGCTTGGTACTATGCGAAGTATGATTTTCCATGGCCAATGGACGATCGCGACATTATTTTGCAAAGCAAGATGCAACAGGACCCCGCCACCCGCCAAATCGTCATCACCAACACCCCCTACCCTGCCTATTTGCCCGAGGAACAAGGCGTTTTTCGCATTAAAAACACCTTCACGCGCTGGTCTTTTGTGCCAAACGATGGCGGGTGGGTAAGTGTCGAGCAACAAATAACTACGGACTCAGCAGAGGACATGCCTGATTGGCTGATAAAAATGACTGTAGACACTGGGCCGCGGGAGACCGCAAAATCTGTTCGAAAAATTTTGCAGCAGGAAAAGTATCAAAATGCCCAACTGGACTTCATAAAAGACTGAACCCTATTTTATCAACTTAACATTCCGTGCAATAGGCTCGCCCCGGTCGTTCTTGCTCAGTGTGAACTCCACCATATCGCCTTCGCGAAGATCGTTGAAATCGGTGTCAATCAAAAAAGAGAAATGGAAAAAGAGGTTGTTGGTCTGCGGGAAATTGACAAAGCCGTAGCCATCTTTTAGGCTAAAAATAGTGCTGCGCTTGGTTTCTCCATCCTCGATCACCGGGACTATTTCCTCGGCATCCGTTGGGGCATTGGGCAAGTTGCGCTTCCGTTCTACAAAAAGACGGCTTACGGGAAACTGTGGGTCGTTGTCGTCAGTGATGACATCTTGCATCGCGAGGGGATAAGTGACTTCTTCCCAAAGTGACTGCGAAGTGACCGTGCTTCTTCGACGCCCTTCTTCGTCGTAAAAGTCGTAATCCCAAGCGAAAAGCATGACCCGAACCCCCAAGGTGTGGAGTTTGCGCACCAGCGGCACAAAATCAGTGTCGGACGCGATGAGCACCAACACGTCGAACTGTTTGTGCAGCGCGAGTTCATAAGCTTCGAGGGCCATCCAAACGTCAATGCCCCGCTCTTGGCGTTGGCCAAAATAAGTGGTGCGGACAGGGAGGTAGTGGGTTGTGACCCCTTCCATCATCAAAATATCGTCAAAAAGGCGGTCGTAAAAAAGGCGATTCCCTTCTGTGCTGGCTTCTTGGGCAGAAAGACGTCCCCGAAAATAGTGTGCGTCCACTATCTGGCAGAGATGCATGTCTTTTTGCTCTTCATCAGCTATTTTGTGGCGGATAAACTCGTGAAGGCCCGCGATACTTAGTCGGCCTCGGCGTTCGTGATGGTAAGCGTAGTAGTTGGAAACGTGGAGAAAGTAATTGCCGTCGTAAAAGACCCCGATTCGGGTCAATTTCTTTTGAATATCAGACATTTTTGTTTGAAAGTAATGAACTAAAATTAACTAAACTAACAAGATTGTAAGCACTCGATTGCAGGTTCACAGTTTTCTTTTTCGTTCCGGCGCGAGCTTCAGGCGGTAATGGATTGGTATATTTTTACGAACGGTCTTGATGTGGGTGCAAAGGACGGCCTTTTTGACCAAAAACAGTATATGCTAAAGTAAAAAAGAGTCGCCGATTTCCAAAAAAAATCAGCGACTCCGAAGGTAGAAAGCGTTGAAGCGCGTTTATTTCAGATTGTTTATCAGAAGATTGCGACCCTAAATTTTGTCAAATTCCTTGAAGACTGAAAATTTTATGGCCTCCACTTTCGCTCTATAATCCTTCCATTGAGTGTCGAAGAGCGCATTTACCTTTTCAATCAGGCTTTCAGCTTCGCGCTTGGCAATGGCGATGGCCGTTTGGGTAGCAGCATTGGGGGCAGCATGCCCTCCCCCAATATATCCAAAGGCGGTCCAGAATTTGGCATTTAGCATATCCGGGTTTCGTTGGATACCTTTTCCCTCTTTGTGCTGGAAGAACTTCTCTTTCAATACACCGATAGAATCCTTTATGGCCGAACCCAGTTTGTTAGCATCTTTTTTCAGGCTGTCCGGGACGTTTACAAATTGACTTTCAATGAGACCAATGGTCTTTTCAGCCTCTTTTAAGCGATCGTAGGCTTTTGCGGAGCGCTCCACAGTTTTGTATAGATCGCGTATAGCAGCGTTTTTGGCCTCTCGATCTGAGCTGGAGATATTAAGGCGCGGGTCGTCTATTATCTTTACTTTTAAAGAATCTCGGTAACCCATATAATCGGCTTTTAGCCAATACTCACCGGGCAATACTTGAGGACCGCCTCCGGGCTCTAACTGGTCGGGACCAGGTTCGTTTTTGGACGGGAAGCGCACGCCTTTTGTGTCTTTTCCCCACCATATAGCACTCGAAAACGCGGAGTCCAGTTCTGTTTTATAGCGTCGAAGCGTATCGCCGTTCATGGCCATCACGGTTATGGTTGCCTTTTCTTTTTTACTCTGTTTACCCGCCGTAGCTTCAGCGAAGGCGGGCTTCCCCCCTTTCTTTTCTTCTTTCTTTTCCTCTTTTTTTTCTTCACCCTCTTTCCCTTTTGGCTTTTCTACTTTTTTTATCCCCGGTTTCACCCACACCGGTACGACAACCGCCGTCCCCTTGTTTTCCCCTTCATAGGTAGCATCCACGGCAAAACGAGGCCCATCAAATGAGCGGAATTCGGCAAGAATGCCCACTTGAGCTGGAAAAAGCCTAAACGGCTGGTCGAGCATGGCCGCGCCGGAGCGGGCAAGTTCACGCAAGGGCGCGAGGTTGTCCAAAATCCATATACCTCTTCCAAAACTTGCAATGACCAGATCTCCGTCTCGCTGCTGTATTTTCATGTCGTACACTGGAACGCTGGGGAACGACTCTCCGGGGAATTGAACCCAGGAATCACCGTAATTAATAGACACATACAAGCCTTGATCTGTGCCGAGGAATATGAGGTTCGGCTCCTTAGTGTCCTGCACGACCGAAAGGCAAAAATTGCCACCATTGGCAGAATTGGCGACGGGAAGGTTTTTGGGCAAGGCCAGCCGTTTCCATTTTTTGCCAAAATCAGTGGTGTGGTAGAGGTAGGGCTGCCAATCGTTTTGGCGGTAATTGTTCAGCACTACAAATGCCTCGCCCGCGTTTTTCGGAGAGGCCTCAATGGCTGGAATCCAAGCGTTTTTGGGTGCATCCGGGAGGTCTTTTGCAAAATTTGTCCAAGTTTTGCCGTCGTCAGTGGTCAATTGCACGTTTCCATCGTCCGTGCCAACCCATACTACGCCCTTTTGCACTGTGGAGGGTGCGATGGCGATGATGGTACAATGGTTTTCGGCATTCGTAGCGTCAAAAGTGAGCCCCCCCGACACATCCTGGTGCATTTTGGAAGTGTCATTGGTAGTCAGATCAGGGGAAATAACTTCCCAGGTTTGGCCCAAATCTGAAGAATAATGGACGAGCTGCGATCCAAAGTAGATGCCGTGCGGGCTATGTGGGTCTTGTGCCAGTGCGGAGTTCCAGTTGAACCTGAGTTTTGTTTGGCCGTCAGGGTGAAGCGGTTTGATGAAATTGTTTTCGCCCGTTTTTCGATCAACCAGGCCAAGTTCACCACCCTGCGATTGAGCAAAAACGTACCGGGGATCATCCTTGCGCGGCATTGTTTCAAAGCCATCCCCAAAAGCCACCTCCTGCCAATCAGAGTTTCGGATGCCCCCTGATTTCCAGACTGCAGAGGGGCCTACCCAAGAGCCGTTATCCTGTAAACCACCGTAAACATTGTAGGGCCACTCGTTGTCGGTCTCCACATGATAGAATTGGCCAACAGGTATGTTTTCGGCGTATCGCCAAGTTTTACCGCCGTCAAGGGTGATATTTAGGCCGCCATCGTTGCCATTAATGAGGTAGTTGGAGTTTTCAGGGCTGATCCAAAAGGCATGGTGATCCGGGTGAATAGACCAACCCGCCCAGGTTGAAAAGGATTTTCCGCCATCTTCACTTCTAGATATAACCGTGTAAATTGAATAAACACGATTCTCGTTTTTGGGGTCTACATAAATTTCTGAATAGTAAAAAGGCCGGTCTCCCTGACCTTTATCGGCCATTTTTTGCCATTTTTTACCGCCGTCGCTGCTTTTATACAGGGCGTTTTCTTTTGCTTCCACGAGGGCATACACGATGTCCGGATTGCTTTTAGCGACTGCCAGCCCAATACGCCCCAGGTCCCCTTCTGGTAGCCCGTCTTTGTCTGTTCTCTTTTCCCAGGTCTCTCCAGCATCATAACTGACGTAAAGCCCAGACCCTTTTCCGCCGCTCTTGAAAAACCAGGGCCAACGGCGGTATTCCCACATTGCCGCGTAAAGTTTGTTGGGATTTTGCGGGTCGGCCACCAGATCGGCACAGCCAGTCAAATCGTTGACATACAATACCTTTCGCCAAGTTTTACCCCCGTCTGCGCTCTTAAAAACACCGCGATCCTCGTTAGGGCCATAAGCGGAGCCCAGTGAGGCAGCAAATACGACCTCCGGATTGTCTCGATGCAAGACCATACGGTGGATGGTTCGGGTATTTTGAAGCCCCATGCACACCCAGTCTTTGCCGCCATTGATGGTCTTGAAGATGCCAGCACCAAAGTTTTGCGAGTTGCGCGGGTTGCCTTCGCCTGTTCCGACCCAGATTTCGTCGGGGTTGCGCGGATTGATGGCTATGCTTCCAATGCCTTGGGTAGGGGCCTTGTCGAAAATGGGCTCCCAGGCCGTCCCACCGCTTTTGCTGCGCCACACACCGCCCGAGGCTGCGCCTGCGTATATGACTTCCGGGTGGGTAGGATCCACCGCGATGGCCGTTATTCTGCCCGACATCGCGCCGGGGCCAATGTTGCGCACATGTATGGTTTTCAGCGCCTCTGAAGAAAGGGCTGGGCGATTTTGCCCAGATCCGGCATGAATTGACAAGTTGAAGATTACAAGAAGCAGGATTGCATTCTTGAAAGTTGTTGGGAGGGTGTTTTTGCGCATTAAAAAATATTTTAGCGACGCAAAACTGCGAAAAGGATGGGGGATGATGGCCTTTCTATGGAATTTTCGATGAAAAAGGTGTTTTGGAAACCTTTGGCAGATATTAGCCGGCCTGATGTCGCTCCCGAAGCACCTTCTCTACGTCTACAAGTGCCACGTCTTTCGCTGCCAGTAATACCATTAAGTGGTAGAGCAAGTCGGCTGTCTCGTTCAAGAAGCGCTTGCGGTCTTTTCCAAGTGCTTCAATGACGGTTTCCACGGCTTCTTCGCCCACCTTTTGGGCCATTTTTGCAAGGCCTGAAGCGAATAATTTGGCCGTGTAGGAACCTTCAGGCGCATCTGTTTTTCTTTGCTGGATAATTTTTCCCAACTGTGGCAGAAAATGTGCAGAAGGATTGTCTTTGCCCCAACAAGTTTCTGCACCTGTATGGCACACCGGACCAGCGGGAATAGCCTTGATCAAAAGGGCATCTTGGTCACAGTCCAGCATGATTTCGCTGACTTGCAAGGTGTTGCCCGAAGTCTCTCCTTTCATCCAAAGGCGTTGTTTGGAGCGGCTAAAAAACGTGACCAAGCCCGATGATCGAGTTGCTTCAAGGGCTTCGACATTCATATAGCCGAGCATCAAGACCTGGCTCGTTTGCGCGTCCTGAATGACTGCAGGTATAAGGCCGTCGGGCATTTTACCGAAGTCCGGCGATTCATTTTCTGACAGGAATACCATGTTCAAAAAGGTAGTTTTTGAGTGAAGGAATAGGGATTTCTCCAAAATGGAACACGCTTGCGGCCAGGGCGGCATCGGCTTTCCCAGTGCTAAAAACATCTAAAAAATGGCTTCGATCGCCCGCTCCTCCCGAGGCAATCACGGGTACTGACACGGCCTCCGAAACCGCCCGAGTGATGTCGAGTGCAAAACCGTTTTTTGTGCCATCGTGCGCCATGGAAGTAAACAGAATCTCCCCGGCGCCGCGCTCGGTGGCTTCTCGCACCCAGTCTAACAGCCGAAGTTCGGTAGGGATTCTGCCGCCGTTCAGATAAGCCACCCACTCGCCGTCGGAATTTGGTCGAGCATCTACAGCCAATACAATGCATTGATTTCCAAAGTATTTCGCCAACTCATCCAACAAATCCGGGCGCCGGATGGCCGCCGAGTTGACACTTACTTTGTCAGCCCCGGCTTGTAGCAAGGCTTCAACTTCTGCCACTGAGCGGATGCCGCCGCCCACGGTAAAGGGGATGTCGAGTACTTTAGCGATAGACCGCACCAGGTTCACAAAAGTGCCGCGCCCTTCCACGGTAGCGATAATATCGAGAAAGACCAATTCGTCAGCACCTTGACGCGCATACGCTTCGGCCAAGGCGACAGGATCACCCGCATGGCGCAGGTTTTCGAATTGAATGCCTTTTACGGTTTGTCCGTCTTTGATGTCGAGACAGGGGATGATGCGTTTTGCTAACATTTTTTAGGCTTGCTAAACATGAGTCATCCCGAATTTTGAGTTTAATACGTCCCAGCGGGACGGAATCTTTGTAGAAATGTTGTTTTGGATGCATAAGCGTGCCGTAGGTACGCTATCTAACACCCGCAGATAGCGTACCTACGCCACGCCAACCCTTAATTCCGGCTATTTTCTACCAAGATTTAGCCCCGCTGGGGCTGCATTAAAATTCGGGATGACTCATGTTTTAGGTTAAATTCATTTGATTTTCAAGAAATTATCCAGTATCCGCTGGCCCGTCTCTCCCGATTTTTCCGGGTGAAATTGAACCGCATAAAAATTATCGCGCTGGAAGGCAGCAGAAAAAGGCTCACCATAATCAGTGGTCGCAACCGTGTCGCTGTTTTTTTCGGCAAAATAGCTGTGTACAAAATAGGCATAACTTCCTTCGGAAACACCCTCAAACAAAGGGCCGTGTAGATCCTGCAAGGTGTTCCAACCAATATGCGGTACTTTGTGCAGCCCGTTCGCAGTTTCAAATTTTCGCACCTTCGCAGGGTAAATGCCCAAACAAGCGGTGTCGTTTTCTTCGGAATACTGACAAAACAGCTGCAAACCGAGGCAAATGCCGAGCACAGGCTGCTGCAAATGGCGAATCACCTTGTCTAAACCTCGTTCTCGAAGGTGCTTCATGGCGGAGGAGGCCTCCCCTACCCCTGGAAAAATCACACGTTCGGCGCGAATTATTTCGTCCGGGTCGTCCGTCCAGACAGCTGTTTCGCCCAAACGTTCGAGGGCATAAAGCACAGATTGCACATTGCCCGCGTTGTATTTTATGATGGCTATTTTGCTCATAAAATCCCTTTGGTGGTAGGTAGTTCGCGGTTGTTCATATCTCGTTTTACGCTCATTTTCAAGGCTTTGGCAAATGCCTTAAAGATTGCTTCGATTTTGTGGTGTTCGTTTTCGCCCTCCACACGGATGTTTAAGTTGCAACGGGCGGCATCTGAAAATGACTTGAAAAAATGCAGGAACATTTCGGTTGGCATCTCACCGATCCGCTCGCGTTTGAAAGTGGCCTCCCACACCAACCAGGGCCTTCCGCCAAAATCAAGGGCAACCTGCGCCAGCGCATCATCCATCGGAAGCGTGAACCCATATCGCTCGATACCGCGTTTGTCGCCAAGTGCTTTGGCAAACGCCTCTCCGAGTGCCAGTGCCGTGTCTTCAATACTGTGATGCTCGTCAATGTGGAGGTCTCCATGCGTTTCTATTTTAAGGTCAAGACCACCGTGCCGAGCCAATTGATCCAGCATGTGATCGAAAAAACCGAGACCGGTTTGAATCGCGCTCTTCCCTGTTCCATCTAAATCCAGTTCAATGGAAATGTCCGTTTCCCGGGTGGTTCGGCGGTGTTGAACGCGTCTGGGTGGCAGTTTCAAAAACTGATAAATCCGCTCCCAATTCTCTGCAACCAATTCAATATCAAGCGCTTGGCCTTCCGGATTGTACTCAATTCCAACGGCATGTTGCAGTTCCAGGCCCGGCGTGGTTTCTGCGGCTAAACCGGAATGGTTTTGAATCAAAATCCCCTTTGCGCCGAGGTTTTGGGCCAAATGCATGTCCGTTAATCGGTCACCCACCACGTATGAATTTTGCAGGTCAAAATCTCCGTTCAAATATTCCGTCAGCATCGCGATTCCTGGTTTTCGCGTGGGCAGGTTTTCGTGCCGAAAGGAGCGGTCAATGTGAATAGCATGAAACACAACACCCTCATTTCCAAGCGTTTTTAGCATCTTGTTGTGCGCTTGCCAGAACGTTTCTTCCGGAAAGGATGGTGTTCCCAGGCCGTCTTGATTTGTCACCATGACCAGCCAATAATCGAGTTCGCGGGCTATGCGGGCAAGGGCGAAAATCGAACCGGGCACAAATTCGAGTTTTTCCAGCGAGTCCACCTGTTGATCGGGCTGAGGCTCTTGGATGATGCAGCCGTCACGGTCGAGGAATAGGATTTTTTGCATGATTTTGTGTTTATATGTTTTGATAGGCTGCCATTACTTCAAGGAGACGCTTGTTCTCCGCAGCGGTCCCAACCGTGATACGAAGGCAATTCTCGCAATGCAATTCCCGGCTGCGGTTTCGGACGACAATCCCGTTTTGAGCCAAATAATGATAAAGGCCGTCCGCGTTATTTACCCTAACCAGCAGGAAATTTGCATCGCTGGGAAAGACCTTTTTTACGCAGCCCAATTGGGGCAGTTCAATCTCCAAATAGCGGAGTTGTGACAAGATTTGCGCAATTTTTTCCTCTACTTTTTCCCGATGCGAAAGTGCGTCCGTGCCCATTCGGATGGTTAGTGCATTGAGATTGTAGGGGTATTTTATTTTATTCAGGATGCTGATAACGAATGGATTAGAATAAGCCATGCCGATTCGTAACCCCGCCAATCCCCAGGCTTTGGAGAGTGTTTGCAATACGATAAGATTGGGAAATTCAGCCAAGCTTGAAACCCAACTGGATCTGCCGGAAAAGTCGGCATAAGCCTCATCTAATACGACAAGGCCGGAGAATTCCGCCATCATTTCCAGTACAAAATCATCTGGCAAACATTGTCCGGTCGGATTGTTGGGCGAACAAAGAAAAAGCAATTTGGTGTTTTCATCGGTCACCGAGCTCACGGCATCGGCATCAGGTAAAAAATTGGATCGAAGCGGCGCAGTTCTGATTTCTGCGCCGTGGATATTGGCTTGCACCGCGTACATCCCATAGGTGGGAGGCATGATCACTATGTTATCGCGCCCCGGCTCAACAAAGGCTCGAAACAATAGGTCAATGGCCTCGTCAGAGCCGTTTCCCACAAAAATCTGCTCCGGGCACAGCTCTTTCATGCTTGCAAGCGCCTGTTTTAAGGGGCTTTGTTGGGGATCAGGATATCTCGAAAAATCCTCGTCCAATGGCCCGCCAAAGCTGTTTTCGTTGGCGTCCAGCATAATCCGTTGGTTCTCACCCGCGTCGGGAGATTCGTCCCTTGCAGAAGAATAGGGCTTTAGCACTCGGATATTGGGTCGGGCTAGAGCGGTAATTTTTTCTTCTATATTGTTCATTTTCAATTTTCTAAACGCAATTCCACAGCCTTCGCGTGTGCTTCCAAGCCTTCTGCTTTTGCCATCGTGATGATGGTTGGTGCAAGTTGGGCAAGCCCTTCTGGCGAAATTTGTTGGAACGTGATCCTTTTTAAAAAGCTGTCAAGCGAAACCCCGGCATACGCCCGGGCATATCCATTGGTCGGGAGCGTATGATTGGTGCCAGAAGCATAATCGCCCGCGCTTTCGGGGGTATAATGACCAAGGAAAACAGACCCGGCATCAGTCACTTTTTCTGCCCACAGCCCAGGATCTTCCACGGCTAAGATCAAGTGCTCGGGAGCGTAGGCGTTTGACCAAGTTAGGGCTTCTTGAATATCTTTAACTAGTATCGCGTGGCTTTTCTTAAGCGATTGGCTGGCAAAATCAAGGCGCGGAAGTGTTTTTAATTGAAGGCCCAATTCCTTTTCAACGGCTACGATCAAGGATTCCGAGTTTGAAATAAGCAACACCTGACTATCAGCGCCATGTTCCGCCTGACTGAGCAAATCAGCCGCAACAAATCGCGGGCTGGCGCTCGCATCGGCCACCACGCACACTTCCGAGGGGCCGGCGGGCATGTCAATGGCGACTCCATCCAGGCTTACCAATTGTTTGGCTGCCGTAACCCAGGGATTGCCCGGACCAAAGATTTTCCATACGCTTGGTACCGACTCCGTGCCGTAGGCCATTGCTGCAATGGCTTGTGCGCCACCTATTTTGAACACGCGATGAATACCACACAATCCTGCCGTGAAAAGCACTGCAGGGTGAACGAGTCCGTCCTGCTGCGGTGGTGTACACAATACAATTTCCTGACAACCTGCAAGTTGCGCAGGAATTCCCAGCATCAGCACCGTAGAGAACAAGGGGGCGGTGCCTCCGGGAATATACAACCCTACTCTACTGATCGCAACACTTTTTCGCCAACAAAGCACCCCAGGCATCGTCTCAATGCGACGTTCATGCTCCCATTGTTGCGCGTGAAACCGGCAAATGTTGGCGTATGCCTGCTTGATGGCGCTTTTTAAATCTGCGGGCAAAATTTGTTCAGCAAACGTCCTTTCAGATGCCGAAACTTCCCATGCTTCGGGTACAAAACCGTCAAACTGCTCCGCAAATTGCCGCAATGCCGCATCTCCATGCTTGCGCACGGCTGCGAGAATGGCTGCTGTTTTTTCCCGCCGTTCAGCTGCGCCAGTATCACTTGGGCGAGCGAGGAGTGCTTCGGATTGGGCCAGATCTGGATATTTTACAATGTTCATAATCAATTCATTAAAGAATCATTCTTTCAATGGGAACCACCAGAATGCCTTCAGCACCGGCTGACTTTAGTTTTTCCAAAACATCCCAGAAAATACCTTCTGGCACAACGCTGTGCAAGCTACTCCAACCGGGTTGGGCGAGGGGCAATACCGTCGGACTTTTCATGCCGGGTATGATGGCAATGATCTCTGCTAGCCGATCGTTGGGCGCGTTCATTAAAATGTAACGGTGGTTTTTGGCGTTCCGATTGGCTTGCAGTCGGAAAAGCAGGCGGTCCAGCACGTCCTGTTTTTCGGGAGCGAGGCTGGAATTTGCGATAAGCAGTGCTTCAGACTCGAGTACGGTTTCCACTTCGCGTAGTCCATTGGCCAACAAGGTGCTTCCAGTGCCAACGATGTCAAAAATGCCCTCGGCAAGGCCCAGCGAAGGGGCAATTTCCACGGCTCCGCTGATCTCATGAATTTCGACAC
>JANMME010000122.1:0-3799 GCA_031373015.1 Saprospiraceae bacterium | reverse complement strand
GCATCCGTATCGCCGACGATGGCGAAACCCAGGTGAAAGGCCCCAATGTGATGGTATGCTACTATCACAACGACGAAGTGAATGAGGGCATTCTCACGCCCGACGGCTGGTACCGCACCGGCGACGTGGGCGAGATAACCGATAGCGGCCTGAAACTCATTTCGCGCAAAGACCGGATCTTCAAACTGTCCAACGGCGAAAAAGTAATCCCGACCGACCTGGAGCGTGCCATTGAATTGAAATGTCACTACGTTCAATACGCGGTGGTTTCCGGAAGCGGCGAGGAACTCCCGGTGGCGCTGATTTTTCCCAACAAAAAAATGCTCGAAAAACCAGATTTCGAAATCACGCCCGAACAAGGCTGTTTCTGCCCCAGAAGCCTCAACGAACTAGGCCGCTGCCTGACCGGTTGCCTGGAAAAAGCAAACGACAGTATTGGGCAGAAATTCGCCAAAGTCAAATCTGCCGCCATCATCCTTGACGAACTTTCCCTCGACAGTAACACGCTCACCCCTTCCATGAAAATGGCCCCCAAAAACGTCGTCGAAAAATACCGGGCTCACCTGCTGAATCTCTACGGCGAATCAGTACCGGTGGAGGAAGAAGTTTATGTCATCGAACTGGAAACGCAAAAAACGATCGCCGCATGTACAAAATAGCCGCTACGGAACGCATGAAAGAACTGATGGGAGCCTATTTCCGCTCTCTGGAGTCGGGCGTCAAAAAAATAGCCTGGTGTACCAGTGTGGGCCCGGCGGAGTTGCTGCGCTCCTTTGGTTTTGAGGTGTATTTCCCTGAAAACCACGGGGCGTTGCTCGGCACTACCCGCACGGCCATGGATTTTATTCCCGAGGCGGTGAAGTGCGGTTACTCCGGCCACGTTTGCTCATACACCACAGCCGACATCGGCGCTTTCCTGAAAAAAGAATCGCCGTTGCAAAAGCATTACGGCATCAAAGGTGCTCCCAAGCCCGACCTGATCGCCTACAATACCAACCAGTGCCGCGAAGTGGAAGACTGGTTTACTTTTTACGCCGACCAATTCAACTGCCCCATCGTGGGCATTCAGCCGCCCCGGCATCTCGACGAGGTGAGCCAGGACGAAGTGGACCTGGTGGTGAAACAGTTCAAAAAGATGGTCCCGGTTTGCGAGCAGGTGAGCGGCGTAAAATTCGACCTGGACCGCTTCCGGGAAGTCGTCAAACTCAGCAAAGAGGCCACCTTGCTCTGGCAAAAAGTCTTGAAGACCTCCACCGCAGCCAACGCTCCACTGAGTTTTTTCGACGGCACCATCCACATGGGCCCCATCGTGGTGCTGCGGGGCACGCAGGTGGCTAAAGATTACTACACAACCCTGTTGGCCGAACTGGAAGAAAACGTCGTGAACGGTATCGGTTTTTTGCCCGGGGCCCGAGCCCGCATTTTCTGGGAAGGCATGCCGATATGGGGCAAACTGCGAATGATGAGTGATCTGTTCGCCGCCAACGGCGCCGCAGTGGTAGCCTCCACCTATTGCAGCAGCTGGGTGTTTGATCAGTTTGACGAAAACGACCCCTGGGATTCCACGGCGCGTGCCTACACCGAGATATTTATCAACCGCAGCGAAAAAGCCAAAATGAAGATGCTGAGCGACTGGTTTCAGGAATACCGCATTGACGGCATCGTGTACCACGACACCAAAACCTGTTTCAACAACTCCAACGCGAAATTCGGAATGCCGCAACGCCTCAGGGCCTTGACGGGTGTGCCCGCGTTGGTCATTGAAGGCGACTTGTGCGACCTGCGCTTTTTCTCTGAGGGCCAAAGCATTACAAAAATCGAAACCTTTCTGGAGCAACTGGAAGAATTCAAAATATACATCTGATGATCGCGGGCGAAAAAATCAAGGTTGGCATCATAGGCCTGGGGCCTGTGGGTTCGATTTTGGGGGTAAAACTTCAGGAGGCCGGGTGCGCTGTGGCACTTTGCGAACTGAATGAAGTGAAACGCAACAAAATAGAGCGCGAGGGCATCGTCCTTGAAAATGCGTTGAGTGCCACCGCCCATTTTGACAAAGTGTACGCCAGCATCGGGGAGATGAGTGGACTGGGTTTGGATTACCTGTTTTTTGCCGTTAAGACCTACCATCTACCTGTTGCATTGAAAGAAGCCGTGGCGCTCAACTCGGAAAAACTGAAGGTCGTGGCTGCGCAAAACGGTATTGATGTGGAAGAGATGCTTTCCGAAGCATTCGGCGAATCCAAAACCCTGCGCATGGTCGTGAACTTTGCGGGAGGATTCGTTTCGCCCAATACGGTAAAAGTGAGTTTTTTCCTGCCTCCCAATTATATCGGCTCCGTGAATGACGCCTGCCCTGAGAGCGCCCGCCAATTAGCAGACTTGCTCAGCAGCGTACACTTGGATACCGAAGCGGTCAATTCCTTCGAAATTCAGAAAAGAAGCTGGGAAAAAACGATTCTCAACTCCTCTTTGAGTGCCTTGTGTGGCGTAGGCCGGCTGACCATGGCGGAGGCAATGGCCGATCCTGACACGGTCGAACTCATCGAGCAGATCATCAACGAAGCCATGCAGGTGGCGGAATGCGAAAAAATCCGCTTCCCCGACGATTTTGTGCGGCAGTGCATGCGCTACCTGAAAAATGGCGGCGACCACTTCCCGTCCCTGGCCCTCGATATCATCAACAACCGGCCCACAGAAATAGATTTTTTCAACGGTAAAATCGTCGCTTATGGGCGCAAGCACTACATACGGACTTCACTGAACCTCTCCTTTACCAACATGGTGAAGGCAATGACGAATAAAAATATCGTGTCCCGAATTCCTGGTGCAAGCGGGCAGGTCAATAAAAAAATTCTGGACAAAGGCCTTGCCAACAAAAACATTATTCCGGCAGAACTTAAAAACACGGAGTGTTTCCTTGGCGTGGACCTTGGATCGGCCTACACCAAGTTTGTGGTCATTGATGATAAGGGGAATACGCTGTTCCGGTATTCTCTTCCCTCGCTCGGAAGCGACAAGCAGGCCCCCAAAAACGTGATGCAAACCATTGCCACCAACTTTAACATCCGGTACAGTTGCGCCACCGGGTATGGCAGGAAACATTTTGAACAAGCCGACATCGTCAAAACGGAAATCAATTGTGCTGCCGCAGCCGTTTCCCATTTTTATCCCGGCGAAAAAAATATTCTCGACATAGGTGGCGAAGACATCAAGATCATTCGCTGCGACCCGGACAACAACGTCGAAAATTTCTATATGAACGACAAATGCGCCGCCGGGACAGGATCTTTTTTGTCCGAAATAGCCGAACGCGCTCAGATCAACATCGCCGAGATGAGCAGTCTGGCAACCCTTTCCAATTCTGATAAACCCCTGAACAGTTTTTGCACTGTTTTCGCCAAAACAGAGATTATGAAATGGATTTTTGAAGGCATGAGCCCAGAGGCTATTGCCCGGGGTGTCTATCTGTCTATTGCCGGAAAAGTGGCCAAAATGCGTCTTGACCCGGGTATCCCGACTTTTATGATCGGCGGCGTGGCGGCGCATCACCCTTACCTTAAAACCATGCTGAACGAGCAATTCAACAAAGACATTCAGGTGCTCGATATGCCCCAGTACGCGGTGGCTTTCGGTGCGGCTGTTATAGCGCGGGATGCTTTTGTCAAGTCGGGGCAGAACTCCCCTAAAACCGAAAAAATGCTCGTTAATCAAATACAATGAACCAGAGCGATCGGAAGGGGCAGCGCCCCGAAATATTTGTAGCTATGTCCAAGGAATCCATCGTGAGGTGCAGCGCACC
>JANMME010000108.1:0-3012 GCA_031373015.1 Saprospiraceae bacterium | reverse complement strand
GGCATCGACATCCGCAACGGCACCCAGCTCGAATGCACCAACTGTACGGCCTGTAAGGACGCCTGCGATTCCATCATGCAAAAAATCAACCGACCGTTGGGCCTTATTCGATACGATTCGATGACAGGCATCGAGTCGGGGAAGCGCAAGATTTTTACCCCCCGAGTGTATGCTTATAGCGCTGTCTTGGTGGCTTTACTGATGCTCGACGTGTTTCTTATCGCCCGGCGCGGCATGGTGGAAACCATTATCTTGCGTTCACCAGGGCAGCTTTACCAGCAAAAGGACGATACACACCTGACCAACCTTTACACCTACGTCCTTATCAATAAATCAGCCCAGGAACTGCCCATTCATTTGCAGATCGCCACACCCGGTGCAAATATTCAAATTGAAGGAAAAGAACCTACAAGTATCCCCAAAGGCGAAAAAATAGAAGGTGCATTTTTTGTTGAAATGCCTGAAAGCGAACTACATGGCCGTAAAACACCCATTGTCATTGAAGTCATTTCAAATGGCAAAAAAGTGGACGAGGTCAAAACCAACTTCATGGGTATAAACGGTCCATTGCCCAAAATGGAGAAAAGCGAGTGATTAATCGTCATTGGGTCTTTGGGTCATTGGGGTCATTTGTTAAGGCCAAAAATCGGCAGTTAAGGAACGGGTGAATAAGCAGATCAACAATTAAACAAATCAACTATAGCATGAAATTCAACTGGGGGACAGGCATCGTGATTTTCTTTATCTTTTTTGCAGTAAGTATGATATCTCTAGTAGTGGCTACCTCACGCTATCCACCGCAACTGGTGCAAAAAGATTACTATGCGCTTGACCTGAACTATCAGGAGCGCCTGGAGAAAAAACAAAACGCGGCGGCGCTCCCACTGGCCCCGCAAGTGTTTTTTGAGGCGGCAACCAAAAAGATTCAGGTGAAATTTCCGGAAGGGATGATTGCCCAAACAGGCACCGCCAAATGCTACCGTTCGGCCACCAACAAGGAAGATTTTTCAGCCCCTATGGTCAACATCTCAATGCTTGGCATCCCTGCCGATGGCTTCACTGCAGGCCGCTGGCATGTCGAATTGGATTGGGTAGCCGCCGATGGGAAGGGGTATTTTTGGGAGACGGCGATTGTTGTAAATTGAGGCGTAATCCCGACACAGAATGCTACCCTTTCTGCATCAAAAGGACAGTGCTACTCTACATAAAACTTGTAACATGTTACTGATAGCCAGACCGTTGTTTGTTTTCTTTGGATTGGCTTATTTGATTTCATGGGTCATTTGGCTGCCCTTGTATTTGCCCGCATTCGGTATCCATTCACTGCCGGTGTTGCCCTATCATCATGGACTGGGTGGGTTTGGGCCTATGTTGGCGGCGTTTATAACGACGGCTATTTTTCAGAAAAAAGACGGCATGGCGGTTTTGGCCAAGTCAATGTTTGCGTGGAAACCCGTTTTGTACATTATCATAGCATTGGCCAGCCCATTTGTGCTGAATTTATTGGCGGGGGCTATTGACTATTTTCTATCAGGGCAAGTGCCTGATTTTTCTGGCATGGGCAATAGCAAGGAATTTCCGGATTTCAATCTCCTGACTTTTTTCCTGTACAATATTCTCTTTTTTGGCTTTGGGGAAGAAGTTGGGTGGCGTGGATTTGCGCTACCGCGTTTACAATCGAAGTACAACGCACTGACAGCCAGCCTGTTGTTGAGTGTTTTTTGGGCAATTTGGCATTGGCCGCTATTTCTTTATCGGCCCGGCTATGTGAATATGGATGTCGCAGGAATATTTGGCTGGTTGTTCAGTTTGGCGACTGGTAGTGTGTTGCTCACCTGGCTGTTCAATTCCTCGCGGGGCAGTATCTTGGCCTGCGCAATTTTTCACGCAACCGTTGATATTGCGTTTACTTCAGATTTTTCAAATGCAGACATCGTGCAATACACCGGTGTACTGATTACGATTTGGGGTATTGCCACCGTTTTTTGGTTCAAACCACGCGATTTGTCCAATGAATCACGGGGAAAAATGACGCAATGACCATATTAACCCCTGCCCTCCTTCTCGGCCTTGCTGGCAGCCTGCACTGTGTGGGGATGTGCGGCCCCTTGCTGCTCGCGCTTCCGCTCGATGCCGCGGGCAAGTGGCAGGTGTTGCGGCAAATGCTGGTGTACCACAGTGGTCGCATTCTGACCTATGCAGCCTTAGGGATACTGTTTGGGTTGCTGGGCAAGGGGTTGGCGATAGCCGGGTTTCAGAAAATCCTTTCCATCGGGGCGGGTGTATTTATGCTGGGCATGGCGTTCATGGCGTGGCGGTTTGAACGACTAGTCACGGCCCTCCCGGGTTTTAGTGCGTTTACCCAGCAAGTGAAAACAGGTATAGGAAACCTGATGCGGCATAACCCGAACGGCAGCAGTTTTTTGATTGGCTTGCTTAACGGACTTCTTCCTTGTGGCATGGTGTACGCTGCCTTGGCTGGGGCCATTGCGACGATGGGCGGCCAAGAAGGTGGGCTGTTCATGGCTGTTTTTGGCTTGGGCACCCTGCCTTTGCTGCTGATGGTGAGCGTGTTAGGGCGCTCGTTCAGCATGACCCTGCGGCAGAGAATAAAGTTTGCGCAGCCGATTTTGTTGGGGCTGGTAGGCTTGCTTTTGTTGCAGCGCGGCTTGCATTTGGATTTGTCGCTGTTTGAGTCGGCGGTGCCGAAGGCTGGGGTGGATTGTCATTGAATATAAGTACCTAAGCAAAAATAAACCGCAGAGGCGCAAAGAATTGATTTTAAATACTCTGCGTCTTTGCGCCTCTGCGGTTACATAAAATTAATGGTGCTTAATTACTTAAGTCATGAATCAAATTCCACCCGAACTTCTCCAGCGCGTTGAAGAAAAATTCCACGCCATCGGCCAAAACCCCAACACCCACCTGGAAGGCCTGGTGTGGGCAAAACCCATCACTTACTGGGACTACATTCAGACCGATGCACTTTTGAACCTTCAGATCCAGCGCACT
>JANMME010000064.1:0-16973 GCA_031373015.1 Saprospiraceae bacterium | reverse complement strand
TCTGGTTGGGTACGAGCAGGTAGCCGTTGGCTTTGAGCGTTGAAGTGAGGTTTTTTTGCTCCATGCCTCCGATTTCTATACCGACAGCCTTCATCTGCTCCGTTGTGAGCGATACGGTCGTGGTGTTTTCATGTTCGTCGTGGCCTTCTTCGTCGTGGCCCGCTTCTTCCTTTTTTTCGCCGGAAGCGGCACTGTTCGTGCAGGCGTTGAAAACAAAAGGAAATATCAGGAGGACGAAAGCCAGCAAGAGGCCGGCGATGCTGTATTTTTTCATGATGTTATCGTTCAAAAATTATTGATTGTTAAGGAAATAGAGTTGAATGGCAGCCTGGTTGTACTGGTTCAGGTTGTCCAAATAATTCTGGCGGATGCCAGCGGCCTGTGTAAGATATTGCGCCAGGTCGGCAAAACTGATTTCTCCGGCACGGTAAGCCGCAGTGGCCGCTCGGGTGATCTCGTCGGCCTGAGCCAGCCCGGTTGTTTCGTAGAACTGTAGGGCCGCGTTGTTTTTCTCTAACTCCTGCCGCGCCGAAGCAGCAGCGGTGTTGAGCCAAAGGGTTTGGTATTCCAGTTGTTTCTGCTGCACTGCACTGCCGATCTGTGCGGCTTTGATTTTCTGCCGAAAACTTTTGCCCACAATTGGCACACCAACACTCAGAGAAAAACCCGAAAAAGCAGGCGATATACCATACAAGTGTTGCGTGAATACACGCCCCGAAAAGTCCGGTTTCAATCCCTGCCGTTGCAGGTAAATATCGGCGGCAGAGAGGTTCACGTTTTGCCGTTGAAGCAGCAACATGGGGTGATTGATAAGGTCGGAAGCAGTGCTTACGGGCAGTTTTTGCAGCGGCCCTGCGGCTGGCAGCATCGGCTCGGCGGCATTGAGCAATTGCATCAGCGTTTGCTGTTGCACCGCCAGCTCGCGGTCGAGTTGCTGCTGTTGGGTACGCAGCTCCCGCAAACGGGCCTCGGCGGCTATCTTTTCCAGCCCCGTGCTTTCCCCCGTGCGGGCGCGCAACGCGGCAGCGTCGGCAAGTTGGGCATAGAGCGTGTCCAGGCGTTGGTACATCCACTGTTTTTCCTGCAAATACACGAGTTGATAGTAAACCGTTCTGATGTCTCGCTTCAATTCCGCCTCGCTGCGGGTCTTGGTCAGTTCGGCGTATTTGACTTGTTCCCGGAACAGGCCCTTTCGCGCCTTGTACACCGTTGGGTATTGCAGTGTTTGGGAAAATCCAATTTTGAGGATGCCCTTGGAATCTTCCGTGCTGAGGTCTTCGTTTTCTACAAAAACGCCCGTTTTGGGAAGATCGAAAGAAGTCCCGACCATTGCTGTTGCTTTCTCGATTTCCAAGGCATTGGCTTGCAATAGAAGGTTTTGTTCTATCCCGATTTGTAAGGTTTCTTCCAGCGTCACGCGGCGTTGGGCATGGGTATTTGCACTGAAAAACAACAGAATAAGCAACAAAACTGGCATAACCACTGAAGGGCGCACGCGGTTTTTCCCAATAAAAAACAGGTAAAGCAAGGGCAGCACTACCAACGTGAGGAAGGTGGCCGTGATGAGTCCGCCGATGACCACCGTGGCTAAAGGCTTCTGCACCTCGGCGCCTGCCCCTGTAGAAAGAGCCATGGGTAAAAAACCGAAAGAGGCTACTATTGCCGTCATCAGTACGGGCCGAAGCCGCATGCGCGTACCTTCGAGCACCCTTTGAATGGGGTCTTCAAGGCCGTCCTTTTGCAACTGGTTGAACGTGGCGATAAGCACGATTCCGTTCAAAACAGCCACCCCGAACAGCGCGATGAAACCCACACCCGCCGAAATCGAAAAAGGCATATCGCGCAGCAAAAGCGCGAACACTCCACCAATGGCCGACATCGGAATGGCCGTGAAAATCAGCCCCGCTTCTTTGAACGAATTGAAAGTGAAAAACAGGAGCATAAAGATCAGTGCCAAGGCAACCGGTACGGCGACGAGCAGTCGCGCGGATGCTTTTTCAAGGTTTTCAAAGGTGCCACCGAACGTGTAGTAATAGCCGGTAGGCAGCGCAGCCTGTTGGTCCAATTTGCCCTGAATCTCGCGCACGACCGATTGAACGTCACGCCCGCGCACGTTGAACCCGATGACGATGCGGCGTTTGCCTTCCTCGCGGCTGATTTGCGCCGGGCCTTCCCTGAACGTTACCGTAGCCACTTGATTGAGCGGTATTTGCTGGCCGCCAGGGGTAGGGATGAACAGGTTGCTCACGTCGTCAATAGAGCTACGGCTGGTACTGTCGAGCCGTACCACCAAATCGAATTTGCGCTCGTTCTCGAACACCGACCCGGCAGCGGCTCCGGCAAATGCCGTACTGACCACATGGTTGATGCTCTCGATGTTAAGGCCGTAGTTGCCGATGCGGCGACGGTCGTATTCGATGGTGATTTGCGGCAAGCCGGTCGTGCGTTCCACCTGTGGGGCGGTGGCACCTTCAACCGATTGCACGACGGCGGCTATTTTCGGGGCGAGCGAGGCGAGCGTGTCAATGTTTTCACCAAAAATTTTGATGGCCACATCCTGTCGCACCCCGGTCATCAATTCGTTGAAGCGCATTTGAATGGGTTGGCTGGACTCAAAAAACACGCCGGGGATGACCTCCAGTTTTTCCATGATCATGGCAGCCAATTCCTTGTAATCTTTGGTGGTCGTCCATTCTTTCATGGGTTTAAGCATGACCATCATGTCCGTTGCTTCTGGAGGCATTGGGTCGGTGGGCACTTCGGCGCTGCCGGTTTTGCCCACCACCATTTTCACTTCTGGAAACTGTTTGATGATGCGGGTGGCCTGCATGGACGTCTCGACGCTTTGTGAAAGCGAAGTGCCTTGCGGCAGGATGCAGTGGAAAGCATAATCACCCTCCTGCAACTGCGGGATAAACTCGCCACCCATGCGGGTAAAAAGCAAAACACTTATGGAGAGTAACACTAGGGTGGCCGTCACTACCGCATATTTGAAGCGGATGGCCCCGCGAATGACCGGGGCGTAGATTCCTTGGAAAAAATCCATGATACGGTCGGAGATGTTCTTTTTGTGTGAAAAATTCTTGGGTAAAAACAAGGCGGACATCATCGGGATGTAAGTCAGCGACAAAATCAGCGCACCCAATATCGCGAACGCAACGGTCATCGCCATCGGCCCAAACATCTTGCCTTCAATGCCGATGAGCGACAAAATGGGCAGATAGACAATCAGAATGATGATTTGACCAAAGGCCGCCGAATTCATCATCCGACCGGCACTCAGGCCCACGCTCTCGTCCATTTCTGCTTGTGTGAAAGGCCGACCGAGTTTTTGCAAGACCAAATAGTGCATCGTCGCTTCCACGATGATGACCCCGCCGTCCACGATAAGACCAAAGTCAATCGCACCGAGCGACATGAGGTTGGCCGACACGCCGAACTGATGCATCATACCCAAGGCAAAAAGCATGGAAAGCGGGATGGCCGAGGCTACGATCAAGCCTGCCCGCAGGTTGCCGAGGAACAGCACCAATACAAAAACTACGATAAGGGCACCCTCGATGAGGTTGGTCTGCACGGTGCTGATGGCGCGTTCGACCAAATCAGTTCGGTCGAGGAATGGCTCGATTTCCACATCAGCGGGCAGTGATTTTTGGATGGTTTCCATTTTCGCTTTCACCAGGCTCACCTCCTCAAAGCTGTTGGCACCTTTGAGCATCATTACCACACCGCCGACGGCTTCTTTTTCGCCGTTATAGGTCAAGGCACCATAACGCACCGCGCCACCGAACCGCACCTCGGCCACGTCGCGGACAAAAACAGGTATGCCGTTCGCGTCGGTTTTAATCACGATGTTGCGCACGTCGTTGAGGCTCGTTACCAAGCCAAGGCCCCGGATAAAATAAGCGTTGGGCTTTTTGTCAATATAGGCCCCCCCGGTGTTCTCGTTGTTTTTGCCCAAGGCGTCGAACACGTCTGGAATGGTTACGCCCATCGCTCGCAGCCGATTTGGATTCACCGAAACTTCGTACTGTTTGAGGATGCCGCCGAAACTGTTGATCTCTGCAATGCCCGGCGTTCCGTACAGCTGCCGTGCTACGATCCAATCCTGCATCGTGCGGAGATCCATGCCCGTGTATTTGTTTTCACTGCCTTTTTTTGGGTGAATGACGTACTGGTACACTTCGCCGAGACCCGTACTCACGGGTGCGAGTTCGGGTGTGCCGATCCCGGCTGGGATGGCTTCTTCGGCCTCTTTGAGTTTTTCGTTGATGAGTTGTCGGGCAAACCAGATGTTCACCGCGTCATCAAACACCACGGTCACCACCGACAACCCGAAGCGGGAAATGGAGCGCATTTCCACGAGGTCGGGCAGGTTGGCAAGGCTTTTTTCGATGGGATAGGTGACGAGTTGCTCTACCTCCTGAGTGGCCAGTGTGGGACAAAGCGTTATAACCTGTACCTGGTTGTTGGTGATGTCAGGCACCGCGTCTATCGGTAAGCGGGAGGCGCTCCATACGCCCCAGATCACCAGTGCTAACGTGAGCAGCCCGATGATAAACTTATTCTTAATGGAAAACTGGATGATTCCGTCCAACATAACATGACTTAGATTGAGTGAATGGGAAAATACCACAATCCGACCCTGGCACAAGGCCAAAATCGGAAAACTCCTGCAACGACGGCTTGCGTCGGCAGCAGGTCACTAAATCAATTGCGATATGGGGGGGCGGAACAAGGCCGCTAGGTGTGCCGAAGTGGAGGGCACGTTGTAGCAGAAGTTGGCGACCCGGTCAGAATAGGACCAATCAGAAATCGCCAGTTCGACAAAGTGATTTTTGAAAAAACCGGCAAGCGTCGCGCCGGTCGCGCCGCAGCCCGGGCAATGACACTTCCCACAGCCGTCGGTATCGGGTGGGCAGTCCTGGCCGGGGTGGGTTTCTACGCATTCATCTTCGGCGGTGGCGCAATGCTCGTCGTTTGTTTGAACCGATGTTGCCGCATTATGATTGGCCCTGGAATCGCCACAAGCCCGCACCGCGCTGGTTGGCAAGGCAACGAGCGAAGTAGTAAGCATGAGTAATATACCGAGGAGCGGTTTCATAATTCGTGGGCGAAAGTACGGGAGTTCGGATGAAACGGTGTTTGAATTTTTGCCATTGATAGCTTGGCGAAGTCATACCTATTCCTTTTTTTCTCCTCGGCCGCCGGAGCACAGCAGCCCACCGTCTCGCCACTTTTCAAGGCAGACGGAGGGCTTTTGCCCAATTTCAGATCAATCACAACGAAACAGCGCAGGAGCCGGTTGTAAAACACCAAATCCACTTTGAAATGCTCTTCTTCAAAAGTGAAGCGTACCTGTCGCCCGATAAACGCGAAGCCCTTGCCGAGTTCCAGCAAAAACTGTTGGATTTTGGAGAGGATGGCATATTCCAAATCGGACTCCGAGTAGGCGTACTTGTCGTCCAGTCCGAGAAAATCAAGGGTCAGCGGGTTTTTCAAAATATCGACGGGTTTTTCGATGGTTTGACCCTTGGTTGACAGGTTTTTCACGGCTTCCTTGTTGCGGCTCAAAGCCAGGCGTTCGTAGGTGTGTACCATAGCGAGATTGGCAGCATGGGCGACTGCCTGCCGCGCTTGCTCGATGATTTCCGCTATTTTTTGAAAAAGCGGGGGGATGGGTTGGGTGTTTTTTTTCATACTTCGGTAACCGATTTTATCACCGCTTCCACCCGTTTGATGAGTTCCTCCGGCAAGGGGAAAAACGCGCTCAATTCCTGGGACGAGGCGGTTTGAAGTGTGGGGAGGTTTAAATTCATTGCCATGGAAATTTTTTGCCACGAATTTAAAACAAAAATCACATTCGCAACTATATTTTAAAACAAAAAAAGTTGTTTACTCAAATATTTTCTTCAAGACCTCAGCCCCCACTTTTCTTCTCCCCCGAAAACAAAACATGCAGCACCGGCAACACCAACAATGTCAGCAACGTCGCAGAGAGCAGTCCACCATTCACCACAGTCGCCAGAGGTCGCTGCACTTCTGCACCCGCCGAACTGGACAGCGCCATCGGCAAAAAGCCAAGCGAAGCCACCGCTGCCATCATCAAAACAGGTGGTAGCCGGACATCCGTGCCAATGAGTATAAGTAGTAGGTCAAAATTAACACATAGGACACATAGAACATTGATTTTCAACAACGATGTGCCCTATATGCCTATGTGTTTAATATAAATTAATTGTGGTCATTTACTTATCTAAACTATAACCATTTTATAGATGGCAAAGTATATAGGTCAGACATTCCGACCCTCTACACTTCTTTCACTGTCCTCTTACAACTCAAATTTCAACAACTCCCCCGCCACCAACGCACTTTCCCGCTCCAACTCCAACAACCGGTCCCGGCTTTCGTATAATAGCGATTGCTCCACAAAATATTCCAGGGTGGTGATCTGCCCACCTGCCAAAGCTTTGTCCAGCAATTCCAAGTTGTTGAGCGACAACAAACTCTGACGATATTCGTCCAGTCCCGCTTGAAGGCTTTGGAACTTTTCGTAGAGCCCTTTTACCGTGTAGTAGCGTTCGTTGCGCTGCGATTCGAGTTGCCCGGCGTAAAAAGCCGTTTGCAATTGCTGTTGCGCTACCCGGTTTTTGTTTTCCCAAAGCGGCACGCTCATCCCAACATGCATTCCGTGAAAATTTTGACCCAATATCCCTTGATAGTGGTAACCGGCCTCCATTTTCGGCATGCTAAGCGCTTTAGTGAGCGAGACTTGCGCGCTGCCGACTTGCTGCTGCGCTTGCAAAAATTGCAAGTCAGGGTCACTCGTCGCGATGGTTTGTACCAGCGTATCAAAAGCAGGGATTGGGGTGATCGCCGGGTACAAAGTGTCCGTGAGGATAAGCGTCTCACCACCGTTCAGGGCCACCAACCTGCTCAGGTGCTCGGCGGCTTCCGCTTCCAGTAGTTTCAGATCAGTTTTTAAGTTGACGACCTGGTGTCGGGCCTTGTTTAAGTCCAGGGCAGTCGCGTCGCGGGCATCGTATTTTTTCTGGTAATTGTCCAAAAATTGTTGCCCAGCTACCAAGCGCCTGGCCAGTTCTGCCCTGCGCTTGTTCAGGAAAATCAATTGAATAGCCGTGCGTTTGGCTTCCAATAATACGTCCTGACGAAGGGCCAGGCTCTCAAATGCCAGTTGCCCGGTTCTCAGATTTGCCAGCTTGCGCCGTCGAGCGTAGGCTGTTGGGTAATCGAAAGGCTGCGTCACGGTCAGGTCGGTTTGATTGCCCGCCGAATTAGGGAAGCCTTTCATCAGGTCGAAGCCCACTTGCGGGTCATAGAGCCAAAGTCCGGTTTGAAACTCTTTGGCGGTGGCTTCTACCCGCTGCTTTTCGGTGCGGAGGCTTGGGTTGTTGCCCTCGATTTGGGCAAGCATCGCGTCGAGGGTGTTTTGCGCGGATACATTGCCAATGAGGAGGAACAGCATCGCGACGTTTACGAAACCTTTAAGGTTTCGTAAACGTGATTTATATGATTTAAGCATCTTTTTTCCTTTTTGATTGAACGATGTAATACACCGCCGGGATGATGAAAATATTGAGCAGCGTCGAACTCAGCAGCCCGAACAAAATCACTTTGGCCATCGGACTTTGGATTTCGTTACCCGGTTCGTCGCCCGCCAGTGCAAGCGGAATGAGCGCGAGCGCTGCCGTCAGCGCAGTCATCAAAATAGGCGTTAGACGGTCAATTGAACCGTGAATGACGGCCTCGAACAGCGACCTCCCTTCGCGTTGCATCGTCTCGTAATGCGACACGAGCAGGATGCCATTTCGAGTAGCAACGCCAAACAAGGTGATGAAACCGATGATGGCCGGGATACTCAACACACCCGAAGTGAGCCAGATGCCCACCACGCCACCGATGAGCGCGAGCGGCAAGTTGATCAAAATGATGCCCGCCATGCCTAGGTTTTTGAACTCCTGAAAAAGCAAGAGGAAAATCACCAGCAGTGCGAACAAGGAGGCAATCAGCAGGGTGCGCGATGCAGCTGCTTCACTCTCAAACTGGCCGCCGTATTCGATCAGATAGCCTTCGGGCAAAGTGACGTTTTCAGCTACCTTTTGCTGAATATCGTTCACTACGCTGCGCAAGTCGCGCCCGGCGACGTTGGCCGATACCACTATTTTGCGTTGCACATTCTCGCGGTTCACCGTGTTCGGGCCGGTGGTGGACTGCACGTCGGCGACATAAGACAGCGGGATTTTCTGCCCGTTGCCCGCGTCAATCAGTGTGTTGCGGATGTTGTCGAGCGTCGTGCGATGGTCGCGGTTGTATTTCAAAATCAGGTCGAAACGTTTTTCGCCTTCGAACACTTCGCCCGTTTTTTCACCCGCCAAAGCCACGTCCACAAATTCCGTAAAGTCGGCGGTACGGATGCCATATCGGGCCAGCATCTCGCGGTTGCCCTTGATTTGCACTTGCGGTATTTCGATTTGCGGCTCCACGCTCAAATCCACCAAACCTTCCACTGCTTCGATGTTGGATTTTATTTCGTTTGCCAATGCGTACATTTTTTGCAAATCCGTGCCGAACAGTTTGATGGCGATGTTCGCTCGCGTACCGGAAAGCATGTGGTCGAGACGGTGGCCAATGGGCTGCCCGATGGTGATGTTTGCCCCGGTCACGCCTTTGAGTTTTTCGCGCACGTCGGCCAGGAATTCCTCGCGGTCACGGTCTTTGAGCACAAAAGGCGCGTCAATTTCCGCAGCGTTCACGCCCTGAGCGTGTTCATCCCGTTCGGCGCGGCCAGTGCGTCGTGTGGTGACGCTGATTTCCGGCACCGTTAGCAGGGCGCGTTCTACCTGCGAGCCGATTTTATTGCTTTCTTCCAACGAAATGCCCGGCAAACTCACCGCACTGACGACCAACGAACCTTCGTTGAATTCAGGCAAAAAACTCCGCCCCAGCCGCGTCATCAAAAACATCGAACCCACAAAAAGTATCATGGAGACAACGAAAAGCGGTGTTTTTACCCGCATAGCTCCGCGCAATGCCGATTCGTACCAGCGGTTGAGGTGTTGCACCAGCCAACTGCCTTTGGCCTGCCGGATGAGCATTTTCTCATCGGTCAGCAAATAACTGCACAGTACAGGGGTCAGCGTAACTGCCACCACCAAGGATGCGAACAGCGCGACGATAAACGAAATGCCCAAGGGCGCCAACATCCGCCCTTCCATGCCTGACAAGAAAAACAGCGGGATGAACGCGGCGATGATGATCAGCGTAGCATTCAGGATGGACGCGCGGATTTCCTTGGAGGCTTCATACACCACGACGAGTGATGAACGCTTTTCAGAAGTGGGGCGCAAGGCGTTCTCTTTCAGGCGTTTCAACACATTGTCCACGTCAATAATGGCATCATCCACGAGCGCGCCGATGGCTATGGCCATGCCGCCCAGGCTCATGGTGTTGATGGTGAGGCCGAGCCAGTTCAAGGTCAAGATTGCCACCAAAAGCGATAATGGGATTGCCAACAAGGAGATAATGGTGGTGCGGTAGTTCATCAAAAACAGGAACAAAACAGCCACCACGAAAATCGAGCCTTCCAACAAGGAACGCTGCACATTGTCTACCGAAGCCTGAATAAAATCGCTTTGCCGGAAAATATCGGAACGGACATGGATATGTGCTGGCAGGTTTTTTTGAATGTCGGCCAGCGCCACATCCAGCCGTTTGGTCAGTTCGAGCGTATTGGTATTGGGCTGTTTTGCCACGGTGAGGATGACCGCCGGGTTGCCACTCAAGGCACCGTCTCCGATCTTTGGCGCGGCGGCAATTTGAATGTCTGCCACGTCACTGATTTTCACCGGCAGGTTGCCGACGGTCTTTACCACCACGTTGCCCAACTCTTCCACATTGCTGGTGCGTACCATGCCGCGCACGATATATTCATTGCCGTAATCATTGATAAAACCGCCCGACGCATTTTGGTTGGAGGATTCGCAGGCATGGAGCAATTCGTTTAGTGTCACGGCAAAACGCTTCATCCGCTCCGGGTCGGCCAGCACTTGGTACTGTTTGAATTCGCCACCGATGACGACCACGTTGGCCACGCCCGCCGTCGAGAGCAGGCGCGGGCGGATGTTCCAATCGGCAGCCGTGCGGGTTCCCATCAAATCGCTGCTGTCGGAGGTGACGGCGATGAGCATGATTTCTCCCATGATGGACGCTTGGGGGGCGAGTGTCGGGTTGCCGACCCCGGCGGGCAGACTTGCCGAAATGGCGGAGAGTTTTTCGGCCACGATTTGGCGCGCCTGAAAAATATCAGTGCCCCACTCAAACTCGATCCACACGATGCTAATGCCCGCCGACGAGGAGGAGCGTACGCGGCGCACGTCCGTTGCGCCATTAAGTGCGGATTCTATAGGGAAGGAGACGAGTTTTTCCACTTCCTCGGGGGCCATGCCGTGCGATTCGGTCAGCACTACCACGGTGGGGGCAGTGAGATCGGGAAACACGTCTACGTCCATGCGGGAGGCGGTGTAACTGCCCCAAATGAGGAGCAATATGGCCGCTGCGACAATCATCAACCGATTGTGCAGGGCGTATTGAATGATGTTGTTCAACATTTTTCTGCTATTGATTGATGAAAATTAGTGCTCATGGCCATGCGCAGGGAGTGTACCTGCAGCAGTGCTGAGTTTGATGTTATAAGCGCCCTTGGTCACCACGCGCTCGCCCTCGGCTACACCTGAAAGTACTTGCACGCTTTGTCCGTCGTTGCCGCCGATGCGGAGTTCGCGTTTTTGAAATGATTCACCTTCCGTCTGGACATAGCAGAAGTAACTGCCCTGCTCTTCCATAACCGCCGAGGCTGGGACGACCAGTGCTGCCGTCTGGGCGTTGGTTTTTAAATAGACTTCGACAAACGCACCGGGGATGATGCCCTCGCGGTTGTCCACTTCAAAAAAGACGGGGATGAACAGCGTGTTTTCCGCCGATTTGCCAATCGAGACCAAACGGCCATTTAGTTCGGCAAGAGAATAGACCTTGCCACTGCCCGTCCGAAAATTGGCCGATGCCACACTGCCGATTTTGGAAAAGGCCGTTTGAGAAACCTCCGCTTTAACGACCATTTTTTTGCTCTTGGAAATAACCGCCAGCGGTGCGCCCGTCTCTACAAACTGCCCGTCGGTGACCAGCAGCGCTTTGACAAAACCGGCCCGGCCCGTGCGGATACTCTGGCCGCCCTGCCCGTAATTGCCCGTCAGGGAAGTTAGCAGCGATTGGGCATTTTCGTAGGTGTTTTTTGCCTGCAAATAATCCTTTTCTACCAGCAAACGGTCGTTGAACAGTTTTTGACTGCGCTCAAAATCGGATTTGGCCTTGGACAAGTTGTTGCGCGCTTCTTGGATTTGCAAGGGGGCGTTGCCGTTGGTCAGCCCCTGGCTTGATACGGTGAACAGCACCGCCCCGGCACCGACCGCCGTACCCTCGAACAAGCCCGATTTGTTGATGCGGACGATGCCCGCTGTTTTGGCCGACACTGTTTCCTCATCGCCTGGCGGAGTGACGACTACGCCGGAGGTTTTCACCACATTGGCGAAAGCCTTGCGCTGCACGGGCTGGTTGGCGAAATCAATTTTCCAGGCCTGTTCTTTCAGATAAGTGATGTCGTTGCCGCCGCCGCTTGCTGCATCTTGTTGGGCCAGCGCGGTTTTTTCATCGGGGTAAACTGTCACGCTGTCCAGCACAACCTGATCGGTGTAAGTCGGGGTTTTGATGTCAAACGTGAGTTTATAAAGCCCCGTTTTTTCCGGGGACATGCGCAAACGGAAGATGCCCGGCACCTGAGGCGCATCGGCGGTGACGCTTTGGCTGCCCGCCGGGCTGCTCATGGTCAGCGTGACGCTGCCTTCGCCGATGGCTTTGAATGATTCGCCGAGGGCAGTGAAATGCGCCGCAAAACGGCTCTCCATGCCTACCACGAGTGGTTTGAACTCTACGAAAAGTTCGGTTTTAGGGGTATAAAGCGTGAAAGCGAGGGCTTCTAGTTCAGATTCGGCGGCAGCGGGATGACTGCCGTCGGCATTGTGTGCGTGACCACCTTCGACATCATGGTTATGCGGTTGGCAAGCGGCTACCGATAGGATAGCCAACAAGCCAATGAATATGTTTTTCATTGCGAATGCGTTGAAATTGAAGTGTTTAAGAAAAGACAGGAGCTCAGAATAACGATACGGTCGCTGTTGTGCAAAAAGGTCTTTCGCGAATTTTTGCGAAAAACAATGTTTTGTGTTTTGACCAATTGAATCCTATAAGGTTTTAAAAACCTTATAGAATTTAATGAGAATCAAAATATAATTCTGCAATAAATTTTAAATCTGGACTATTTGCACAACCCGAACGTGTAAAAAAACATTCCGAAAATAGAAAATGAAACCGGCTCAGCCGAGCGGAGGCCTGAAAACACCCTGCCCGAAAAGGCGGGAATGGAAAGCGGCATTGCCAAAATCGGCCTTTGGCCGGAAAACCGGAGCGATGGTTATGCCTGACAATGGAAAACCAGCAGGAGGCGCAAAAAACACCACCGTAAAGGAAGTGTCAGTACCGCAGAAAGGCAAATTAGAATGGCCTTGGCTCGCATCATCGTGGTGTGAGCGACCGCCATAGTGTTCGGCAAGAAAATCGAAAAAATTTAGTTCGTCTCCATGACTGTGGTGCGCATGGTCGTGGTGGGCATAAAAATGGGCCACCAGTGCCGGGATTTTTACCAACTGCCCCAAAAGTGGAGAAAAGCCCTGCGCAAACAGGGCCAAGGCGAGGAATATGGCGACGCGATTTTTCATGCAGCCACAAAGTTAGAAAATTCCAAGGGGAACCGAGTTTCACTTGCGTTTTCTCCTATTAAAACACCAAAACACGGTCACTTTCGATGGTCCAGGCTGCTAGATCTTGCATATTACTCATCTCAACTCCTTCCAACAACGTAATTCCTGCCAGCCCCCTTGCCTGAGCACAACTACCACAAAGTTTGATTGCGCCGCCATGGTTCAACACGAGTTTAAGCATTCGGCCCATGTTATAATAACCATTGGGCGTTTCCTGACCATCTAACGCCGCCGTGACGGCATCTGCCATTAAAAAAATACGGATATCAGTTTCAGGAGCGTCTTTTTTTAGTTGGTGCGCCAAACGGAGCGCATTGTACATTTTTTCGTTGCCGTAGGGGGCTTCGTTGATGACCAATAGAACTTTCATCTTTAAATTGTTACTCACAAAATTAAAGATGATGAACAGTCAATTTGATGATGATAATCAGGATTTTAGGTGATTTCTATTGACAGAATTGATTGCTCCAATTCACAGGATCATTTTTTCAGCAAAAAAAATCCGACCACCAGAAAAAAGGCCGAAATGCCCCAGCGAACCGGCACAAACAAGTCGGTTCTCGAATCAAAAACCAACATGAGGATGATTCCGACACTTCCCAATACCAAGGCATAAATCCCCAACCATTTTGGGAAGAAAGTACCGCGCAAGAAACCCCAGCCTACTGCAACTAAGCCCATGCAGAAAAACATGTAGCCCATCCTTGTCAGGCATATAACCCATTCATGGGTGACTTCGAGTGTCTGCAAAAAGGGAGATTGAAGGGAGGGTTCAAGCGTCGAAACCTTCCAGCCAGCCCAGGCCCCTATATGCATATAGTAGCCTTCTGAAAGGGCAGCGACCAAGAGGGCAAAAGAGGATACCAATAGTCCGGGACTGAGGATCGTGTCAGCCTCCGATTGCCGGAAAAGACTTTTTAAAGCCGCCAGGCCCATCACCTCCATGAACAACCCGAAAACAAGAAAGCGGAATGACCAAATCCAGATGCCTTCATTTTCGTGGGCCTGGAGAAAAGTAGAAAGGTCAAAGGAGTCCTGCAACTGAACTGGGCGAAGCAAAAATCCGAAATTGACCATGACAGCACCCATCATTAGAAGGATGCCCGTAAAGCGATGGTTAAACGTTGATTGTTTCATATTTAACAGATTTAAGTTTTGCTGCTTGAAGGCTTCTTAGTATCCATTTTTGACGCACCCAAGCCCAAATGGTGGGGCTATTTGTACTGCATCGCATCCGATTATCTACCCAAATACCGGTTGCCACCGTCAAGACCCCGACGGCTACAATGCTCGCTGGAATACCAAAAGCATCCGCTAAAATTCCTGTGAGTAAAGCCCCGATTGCATAACCCATGTCCCGCCAAAACCGGAATACGCCGAGACTTTTTGCCCGGTCAAAGGGGTGCGTGTTTTCTGCAATCGAAGCCAGGAACGTGGGATACACCATTGCAGTACCCCAGCCAAGCATCGCCAAAAGCAAGGCAAAGGAGACAAAACTGCCCGCCATAGCCAAGCCCAACAAGGCCAGGCCCTGCAAGATCATTCCCCACAACAAAAGGTCTTTTTTGCAAACCCAATCGGATAGCCGCCCGCTGAACAACTGCCCAATACCCCAAACCGCCGGGTACACAGCTGCCAAAATACCGATTTCATGCAACGAAAACCCTTTTTGAACCAGTAAAATGGGGAGCAGCCCCCACACCATGCCATCGTTCAAGTTGTTGACCAGCCCGGTCACGGTCACCGAACCGAGGTTGCGGTGCCGCCAACTGGTATCTTTGAAAATTTGCGCCAGGCGTGGCACTTGGCTTGTGACGGCTTCTGTCGCCATGTGTGCGTGCGTGTCTCGCACCAGCAGCAAGGTGGCGAGAAAACCGACCACCGACAGGCCTACGCCGAGGTAAAACGGGTATGGCCGCAACCCGTATTCTCCTGCTATCCAACCGGTTGCAAACGCAGCCAATGCCACGGCGAGATAGCCGGCGAATTCGTTCAAGCCCATCGCCAGCCCCCGGTCGCGCTCGCCCGCGAGGTCTATTTTCATCACTACTGTGGCTGACCAGGCAAAACCCTGATGTGCGCCGAGCAGGATGTTGGCGCCGATCACCCAGCCCCAAGTCGGTGCAAACATCAACAGGAAAGGCACGGGCAGGCCCAGTGCCCAACCCAGCAACAACAACCGCTTGCGCCCCAAGCGGCTCGCCAAAGTGCCAGTGAACAGGTTGGCAAATGCTTTCGTAATGCCGAAGGCCACAATAAATGACAGTATTGCAGTCTTTGCCGCGATGTCAAATTCCACTTCCGCCAGTTGCGGCAGGATGCTTCGTTCCATGCCGATCATGCCGCCTACGAAGGCGTTGATGACCACCAAAAGCACAAACTGGGAGAGATTGGCGCGAAGGCCGAGCTGTATTTGTTTCACCCTGCAAAGGTGGCCTCCTCCCTTGCGATGAACACTTTACAAATGATAAGAAATCAACGATGCGCCCGTATTCGGCTGAGGCTCACCGGGGTTATCCCAAGATAAGAAGCAATGAGTTTGAGGGGCACTCTTTTTAGAATATCTGGCGAGGTGTGCAGTAAGTCGCGGTATCGTTCCTCGGCATTATGAAATTGCAGGCTTTCAAGGCGATTGACGGTGTCAACATAGCCCGCCTCAAAGATCTTTCGAAACAATCGCTCAATGTCCGGGAAGGTATCGTAGAGTTGGAAAAGCTTGGTCGCATGGATGGCGACGACTTCCGAGGCTTCTAGCATCTGTATTCCCTTACGCGAAGGTTTTCCGCTAAAAAGACTTTCCACCCGCGCAATAATTTGATTTTCAAAGGCAAAACACTCCGTAACATCAATGTCCTCTTTGAAATAATAAATGCGCGCCATCCCCTTATGGATAAAATAGATCGTTCGACAGGTGTGTCCAATGGGTTGCAGATCCTCGCCTTTGTGGAGGGTTTGGGTGGTGCAAATTGCCTGAATAGCCAATCTTGCCCTTTCTGACAAGGGATTGAATTGGTCAAAGTATTGGAACAATGACGACATGCGTCGAATCTTAAATTGTTTGTTTGAAAGACAGTCATGAGAACCAATGTTGCCACCGCTTTAGCTGCTCTTCTCTACTTCGTCCGATTCTATCTTGCTTAGGCAGGTGAATCGTTTTTCCCCACTTCCAACCGTCTTTATGCAAATGAAAGTAATCAATATCACTAAACGCAATTCAATAAAGGAAGATTACACTTCCAATGAACATCAATAAGTTATAACCAGCCCAGCACCCAAGCCCATATCGCTGTCATAATGGGTGGACAACGCGAAGTATTTCGTGATGATGTACCGAAACCCGGCCATGTATTCTTTGTCGGTGTTTATCATAAAATTGAACCGGAGCCGCTTTGCAATGGGCACATCTTCCCTTCCCAATTGAAAACGGAACTTGCCATCCGTATCTACCCTCGCGTCTGCGACAAGCAACATGGGTAAGGTGTAGGCAATACCGACAACGGCTGCTTTACGGTTGTTCTTGTTGCTTTTTTGTCCGAACATATTAAAATCGTCGTTGCCAAACAGGTTGCTTTCGTCAGGATCAAGTTTTTTGAAATGATAATCAAAGCCACCGTAAGCATACAGCCACTGCATTTTGCCAAAATAACGGCCAAACATGGTTTCACTTTCATATCCGTGCCTTTCATGCAGACCCAAATGCCACAAAGTGCCCAGCTTCCATCGGGTGTTCGCCACCATCGCTTCCCCATCGCTTCCGTTGCTTTCCAAACCAAACCTCGCCATCGCATGAAAACGCCTGTCGTCGGCAAATAATTGGCGTTGTGCTAATTTGGGATTGGGGATCTCGGGGTTCGGCGCTTGGTTTTCGTAAGTGAAAACACGCCCCATCCCGCTCATCATGTGATAAAGAATATGGCAATGGAAGAACCAATCGCCTTCTACATTGGCATTGAATTCCAAGGTGTCTGTTTCCATCGGCATAATGTCCACGATGTTTTTTAGCGGGGCATAATCGCCTTGTCCGTTGAGCAACCTGAAATCGTGCCCGTGCAAGTGCATCGGGTGGCGCATCATGGAGCC
>JANMME010000054.1:0-6496 GCA_031373015.1 Saprospiraceae bacterium | reverse complement strand
GCCGTTGTTGGCGTCCACGCCAGCAACACGGACGGCAGGTGGCGCTGTTTGAAAACCCCGCCCGTTGCTTGTTGTTGGCGAGGACGCCAACAACGGCAGAAGAAAACCCTCCGCCGCATATTTCACCAACGACCTTTTAGGCTGAAATTTCTTCTCCAAAAACGCCCGCAGCGCCTCAGATTGCCGCAACAACTGCTCCGCCGCAACCATATCTGACACGCCCCGGATCTGCAGCTGCTTTTGCGCAATCGCCAGCCGCGCCGAATGCTGGAGCGCTGGGTCGTCAGCCATCAAAAAAGTAGCAACGGCTTTGCCCAATGCTGCCACATAGTCCCCTTTAAATTCCAGCCAATTACCCCAGGCCACGGGTTCGCCCAAAATGGGCTGGATGCCGGGCGGCATTTCGTGCTGGGTATCAACCAGCAGAGGCAAATGAATCTGGGGAGATTTGCCCTGACGGGCAGCGTGGTAGTTCACGGGCGACTCATCCGGCAAGGTTTCTGGAAAATCCTTGGGCTTGTAGGCGATTTCGGTTTCAATTGGGATGGGCATTCCCGCGTGGTAAAACGGGGTCTCGTCGGAGTGAGGATCGAGGGTCGGAATGCTGTCGTCGCCGTGGCTGAACACGCGGTTGAGCCAGCCAGTGCCCTTGGCTGTGGTCGGGAACACGAGGTAGTCGCGTGCCCGCGTGAGCCCGACATAGAGCAAACGGGCTTCTTCTTCGAGGGCTGTGCGTCTGGCTTGCGCCCATTCTTCGGTTTGCAGGAGGGCTTCTTCGAGGGGCGTGTTGCGCAATTGATCGGCGTAGGGATTCACCCAAAAACGCAGCCAGCGGTTGCCCAAAATATTGTCCAAATCGGGTTCTTCCAACTCGCTCACGAGGTTGAGCCCCCACACTTGTTCTTTTAAATTTTGCTCGAGTGCGTGGCAAATCGTGAGCGGGTATTCCAGCCCCTTGGAACGGTGATAGGTGAGCACTTTCACCGCATCATCGGTTTCGCCAGAGCCTTGGGCATCAAGTTCGTTGTCGGCTAACTGATTGAGCCACAATAAGAAACCGCCCAAGGAAGCGGCTGAGTGCAAGCGTTGGCAAGCGGATTCATAATCCAAGGCGTAGCGACGCAGACGGTCAAGGTTGTCAAGACGTTGGTCGGGATTGCCGAGTTGGATGGCGGCACGGCGCAAGTCGAGTTCTTCGAGCACCAGATTTAGGATTTCGGAAGCGGAAAGGTCAGCAGTACGAGGACGCAGAGCGAGAAGTTGATTTAGGAGCACGGTATCGCCCCAGCCCCCGCCGTAAATGGGCGAATCGGCATTTTCAGACAAATATTGCAAACGGCGTTCTACGATCTCCTCCAAATCCATGCTCCCTGTGAGGAACAAAATCTCCGCTGCCGCGAGGGAATCAGAAGGCGTGAGCAGATATTTTAAACAGGCTACCGCGAGTTTGCCTTCCGGCGTTTCCAACAGTCCGTTTCGGGCAATGGCGGCTTTGAGTCCGGCGCGGTGCAGGGCATCCGCCATACTCAGGCATTGGCGGTTACTGCGGCATAAGATGGCGATGTCACCTGGACGGATGGGGCGAGTTTCGTCTCTTTTTTTGTTGAAAATCAAAGGTTTGCGTTCGAGCAAAATCCGTGCCTGATCGGCAATGCAGTTGTCGAACCAGGGTGCGCCGGGCGGTCTTCTTTCATCCAATTCAGAGCGGAAATGCCAGTGCTGAAGGGCGGTTGAGGGTTTAGAGTTTAGAGTTGAGGGTTGAGGGTTGAGGGTTGAGAGCGAAACGCCCGGCTCAACCCTAAACTCTAAACCCTCAACATTCCAAGCCGGCTCAAGCACAATCTGTTCCCTAGGCATCCCCTCGAATGCCCGTTCAAAAATAGCATTCGTAGCGTACACAATATCGGGTCGGCTGCGCCAGGATTTTTTGAGGATGTTCTCGTCTTTCACGCCGCCTGTGGCGCGGATGATGGCTTGCATGAGCGCAGGTTCTGCTCCCCGAAAGCCGTAAATGCTTTGCTTAGGGTCGCCGACCCAGATGGAATGCCGGGCGAGTTGGCTGATTTGCAGGAAGATATCTAATTGAATGGGCGAGGTGTCCTGAAACTCGTCCACGAGCAATAGGTCAAGCTCCTCGCGGAGGGTTTCGCGCACCGTTTCCACACGCAGCAGACTGCTGACGTAGGTTTCCATGTCGGTGTAGTCAATGAGGCCGCGCTTTTTTTTGTATTGCTCATATTCGTGGAGCGCGTCAGAGGCAATGTCGAAAACCAGTTCGATGTAGCCTCGCAGGTCGTCGCGGAATTGGGGATGCTGATCGTGACTGAGGGCGATTTGCCGGAGGTCTTCCATGAGATCACGGCTTTTAGCCCCGGGATTGGTTTTGGCAATTTTCACCCATTCGTGCCAGTAGAGTTCACCGCGATATTTGAGTTGGTTTTGGAATTGGCGCAGCACTTCAGCGGCATCGCGGGTGGTTTTTGTGGTGTCAGTCTCGTTCGCGTCGAGGGCGGCCACGGTTTGGTCAATGGCCGAAAGCAGGCGGTTGTTCCAGACAACGGGATCGGCATTTTGGACGGGCGGGAGCAGTCGTTCAAATGTTAACCAAGAGCGCAACTTGCTCGTTTCCAGGATTTTTTTGTCAAAGTTATTGGCCCGCGCCACATCGGTCAAATTGCGGATGTCGCGCCGCCAGTCGTATGCTTCGCCGATGCTTTTTTTGGTCAGGCCCAGACGGTCAGCAAGCAGATTCATGCGTTCAATGCGCTGTTCGGTCAGCACCTGTGAAAGGGACTCATTGAACAATCGCTGTTCGTCGCCATCTGCGATGATCTCTACGAGTGGCGACACCCCGGCTTCAAAAGCAAAACGTTGCAATAGCCGTGTGCCGATGCTGTGGACGGTGCCGATGAGGGCTTCGCCAAGTTCGCTGGCGGCCTCGGTCATCCCTTCTTTAAGGAGGCTGACGCGCACTCGTTCCTGAAGTTCGGCGGCGGCTTTTTTCGTGAAGGTGGTGGCCATGATGCCCGCCGGGCGCACGCCGTTTTGCAACAGCGCGACCATGCGCTGGGTGAGGGTATAAGTTTTCCCTGAGCCAGCTCCGGCGGAGATGACTTCAATGTTTATCTGTTTATTCGGGGATTCGTTGATTTGGGTATTCGGCACGGTTAGGCTTTTGTATTGGGCGAAGGTCGAAAAACGCGGTGAGTATTTTTGGTAGTTACAAAAAGTTGTAGGTTCGCACTCCAAAAATATTTCAAAAATGGAAAAAGCATACAAATACTGTCAAAGTTGCGGCATGCCAATGCACCGCGACGAACTTGGCGGCGGCACCAATGCCGATGGCTCTAAAAGCATGATGTTTTGTTCACATTGCTGGAAAGAGGGAAATTTCACCAACCCAGACTTCACCGTTGTTGAAATGAAAGCACTCGTGAAACAAAAACTCCAATCCTTTGGATTCCCGGGGTTTATCGCCGGGATTTTTACCCGAAAGGTTCCCAAATTAGAACGTTGGAAGTGAATTCGCCCGAAATTCAGGAGTTTGTCACGCAAATCGCGGGGCATATAGAAATGAACATGCCCCGTATTGAAAAATGCTTGGCGGAACTGACCGAAGCAGAGCTTTGGCAACGCCCCAACGCGCAATCCAATAGTGTAGGCAATCTCTTGCTACATCTTTGCGGCAACATCACGCAGTACGTCCTTGCCTCGCTCGGTGGGCAGCCCGACCATCGTGTACGCGACGCGGAATTTGCCCCAACTCCTCAGGCATTAAGCAAAGCAGAATTACTCGAAAAACTCCGCAATACGGTCAGCCAAGCCACCCAAATCATCCGCAACACCAGCCGGGAAGAAATGCTGCGCGAGCGCACAGTACAGGGCTTCGAAATGAGCGGGATCGCTATTGCTGTGCACGTTTGCGAGCACTATTCGTACCATACTGGACAGATTGCTTTTTGGGTCAAACTTTTGAAAAACAAGGATTTAGGTTTTTACGCAGGTGTGGACTTGAACGCAAAAAATGCCCAATAATAGATTTTCAGGCAAGCAAGATGGGCCATCCTAAATTTTGCAAGGCAGCTGCGTAGTCCCGATGGAATCAGGATTACGCAGCTTGATGACACCCAAAAAGACATGAGCCAGCCAATTGGGGATGACTCCTTTATAAGCTTTCAAGTCAAAAATTCATGTTTAAACCGATCACCTTGTTTGCCTTGGTTTTCCTGTACTCTTGCAATACCCCCGAAGCGCGACTCGGGCGCTTACAACACGATTTTTGGGAAAAATATGCTCAGCAAGATTTTTTTGAAATCAAATTGAAAAACGAAGTGCTGCACCTGCCGCTCCCGCCGTCTTCTGCGCCATCTGAGCAACAAAAATTATGGGCTGAAAGCCTTCAAAAAGAAGCCAATTCTATTGAAAAAGAACAACTTAGCGTAGTGGATCAAAAGCAGTTGGCACAACTTCGATCGGTTTTGGACGATTGCGTAACACACGCTGGCCGTACGTTTTTCGACCCTTCACGATGTGTAGTATTAATGCATTTGCAACAATTTTTCGATCACCCGGATCTTTTATTGGTGCTCGAAAATATCCCGGCTTATTATGCCCAAATAGAACAGCGTTGGCAAACACCCGATGCCCGCTTCGTGTCAAAAGCGGTGGAGGAATCACAAACCACACTGGATTTGCTGAACACATTAGAAAAAAATTCGAGTGGAAAAATCGTTGCCCGTACGGGAGCAGCACGCGCAGCAGTCAAGGATTTTATTGGACTTTGCCAGAGTGCGCTGCTCCAGTAGGGCGAAATTCATTTCGCCATTTTGTGGACGGGAATGGCGAAATGAATTTCGCCCTACTAGTGGCTTGGGCACTAGATGGATTTCGCCTGATTCTTGTCGGCAATAATCTCTTTGAGTTCTTTCAAAAAGGCATACTGCTGCGGGAGTACACGTTTGAAGGCCTCTTTTACGGCCACGTAGGTGCCTTTTTCAAAATCAACCATCAAGTGCTTTAGGTGGAGCTTGGCCTTTTCTTTAGCTACCCGGTAATCCTCATAAACCAATGCGCGAAGGGAAGGAATCTCGTGCCAATCCGCCTCAATGGCGATTGCTTTGCGGGTGTCGCCGTTGGCATCGGCCACAGGGTCAAGTTCGATGCATTGGGCTGCCAGCCGTTCTGGCGCAGCCTCATTGGCAAAAGGGGCAGAAAGTGAACCGTCGTTTTCTTGGTTCACCAAAAACACTTCAAGGCCGTTTTCGCGCACCCTGTAAATAATGACATCCACTTGTTCGTTCGATTGCACGATAAATAAATTTAGACTGGAACGCTCTGCATTGAAAAAGGTTGGCAAGTTTGGTTAGGCAAAGGACGGAAATATTTTGCACATCCAAAGTAGAGGGGAGCAACAATGCCACGACCCGCCTTCGCTAAAGCTACGGCGGGTAAAAAAAAGCCGCCAGAACGCTTGCGCGACTGACGGCTAATAAACCCCAAAAAACCAAATGAAAACTGATGCAAAGGCCGGAAAAATTTTTGAAAGTGTCAAGCTTTTTGGAAAATTTTTTTCATTTTTTTCTCAAACAGCTCCATGCCCTCGCAATAGATGGGTAAGGGCTATTGCATCATCTGCCACAAAATCAGCCCCAGCCTCCGATAGCTTCTGGCCATGGCCTTTGTGAATATGAGATGCGCCCAGAAATCCAATTGTTTGAATTCCAGCACTTTTAGCGGCCAAAACACCTGTAATACTGTCTTCAATTGCTAAGGTTTCGTGGGCTGAAAGCCCCAGTTTTTTCAGTGCAAAAAGATAGACATCCGGCCATGGTTTTGGCTTGTCCACTTGTTCAGCAGAAAAAATGAATCCGTCGAGTGAGCCTAGCAAACGTACTTTTCGCAGACATTTTTCCACCCCAAGGAGGCCTGCGTTAGACACCATGCTTTTAGGCACCTTGAGGTTTCTGAACAATCTTGGCATTCCCCGCACGGCACGGAGCGACTGGTGAAAGCCTTTGTTGTGCTCGTCGTGAATTTGTTGGATAAAATCTGCGGGGGCGCTGAAACCCTCCTCGTCTTGCAAGGCAGTCAAGATGTCGCGGGTTAAAAGGCCCGGGAAACGCATGGTGTAAGCGCGTTCCTCTATATTCAGGCCGTGTCGCGCAAGGAGCTTCAGCATGATCCGGGCACCAACAATCTCTGAATCTACGATCGTGCCGTCGTTGTCGAAAAGGATGTGTTTGATTGACATGGGTCAAAAACGAAAAAACCGCAACAGTGCCTACGCCCTTGCGGTTTTTATTTAAAATCGTACTCTTGGTGACAATACAAGGAACGCGTTCCTTAGCGCCCGAAGTCCAACACGGAGCTTCGGTTGTACAGCATGAGCAGTATTGCCGTTAGGAAAAACAGGCCCATAATGATGTAGAGAATGCAGTATCCTTTGCCACGCGAGTTTTTGATGTCTTCCATATTGTCCTACAAAATTTTGTGGTGC
>JANMME010000036.1:0-3743 GCA_031373015.1 Saprospiraceae bacterium | reverse complement strand
CTGCTCTCTCATTTCGGAATAATCATAAGCATCCAAATCCTCTTTTGTCCACGAGTGCTTATTGGCCTCGTTATAGGCGGCTTTCAAACCTTCATCATCCACATTTTCAGGGATAACGTCCAAATTCTCAGCCTCTTTGATGAAATATATCCACTTGTCAGTTATCGTTTCAAGTTCAGAAAGCGGTTTGTTGAACTTTGGCAATTCAATGAAGTAAAGGTCCATATCCTTGATAACCCGCTCTCCGTCCTCCACATCGCAGACGGCATGATGAGACAAGCATTTGACCCCTTGTGTGAAGGGAAAATCGAAAATGCCAATGAAAATGACCGGTCGCAGTTTTGTGTATTGTTCCCCGCTCTCGATCTGCTGGGAATAATCCTTACTTACATAATATAGCAATCGCTTGTCCAAGCCGTCCGGCTCGGATACCTGCATTTCTACGATATAGGTGTTGCCCTGTTTGTCCTTCGCCCTCACGTCGATAATGGACGCTTTCAGATTTTTGATGATGGGTAGTTGGTAAGGATTGAGAATTTCCACATCGGCAATGCAGCTGTTGCCCTCCAACTTCAACACGGCGTTGAGGAAGGAAATGAGGATAATTTTCTTGTTTTCATTGCCAAAAATCTTCCGAAAGGCAATGTCATTAGTCATATCTACGAACTTCATAAGTGGCGTTTTGGCACAAAAATACAGCAAAAAGTTGCAATTTATCAACTTTTGCAGTATCAAAAGGAGCAATTAATGCAGCGCGTCAAGAAGGCAAGGAAAGCGCCTTCAACGCTGCCAGCCAATCAAGCTGAGCGCATTGCGGACAAAATTCATGCGAATCCACCAAGTGGCCAAAGTGCCACACCCAGCGCCGCGCTTGTGTCTTTTGACCAAGCGCCTATTGGGGAGAGGAACAAAAATCTCATACACAATTGATTTTTTGTCAATTAGCATGGAGCACTTTGAGCGCTTGGTCAAAAAACACAAGCGCGGCGTTGGGCATGGTATTTTCTGGAGAGCATAGGGAAGACCAAGCGGGGCTTAATAATACAGACCTTTATTTCTATTACAAAATGTCCCTCCCGAAGTGGCGTGACGTAAAACCGCCATTCTGTAGATTCTTCTCCGTCAAAATCAATGGTCTGAACTGCTTTACTGGTTGTCCTAATATCAAAATTTTGATTGCTACTGGGGTCTGACATTTCAATCAGCATAGACTTACTGACTTTGTTAAGATTTCTTTGCTCCGTATTTTCATCAATCTTAATATTTTCGCTTAATACGTCAGGGTTAATGGATATACGAACAATACATCTTGTTTCTACCCCTAGTGACATCTGACGCGGAATACGATAGAGCAAATAGCCTTTAAACCCAGAAGAAGTTTTCTTTTTACTCGAAGAAGAATCAAAATCTGTTTCTGTGAGATCATTAATAATAGCCAAGCAATCACGACGCATCTCGTTATCCAAACGTCGAATTTCATCAATTGTACTGGTGCCCTGAAGTTCCATTCGACGAATACCACTAGACTTACCTAATAAAAGTATGATTTCGTCTTGTTTGAGTGAATTGGCAGGAAGCAATTTCTGTAGGTATTTCAATGCACCAACTACGTCTTCTATAAGCAAACGCCTTAATTCCTCAATGATATCTGTAAACGGTTTAACCATCTCTACCAGTGTGATAATTTTCTAAGGCTGAATTCTGAGGCGAGCAGCGCAGCGATGAATTGGAGAAACTCTAACCTTTCAAGCCTTGTAAGCCTTGTCGTTTCGGCTTTCAGCATTTCGATTGTCATAATGCAACCTGTATTTGAAAAATTAAGTACAATATTACACTGTTTTGCGGAGTCTGGCAAGGTGCCCCTCACAACCTCCCCGGCGGCAAACTATACAACAACAGCGTATTCTCCCCAAAATACTCCTTGAACGCCAGCCCAAATGAACCCGGGCTGCTAAAGCCCACCAATTCAGAAATCGCCTGTGGCGTTCCGGCGCGTTTTTCGAGCAGAACCTTGGCTTTTTCGAGGCGCATTTCGCGGATGAGTTGTACGGGTTCCTTGCCCGTGAGCACCTTTAACTTCTTGACATAGTGCGTCTTAGTGAGTTGGAGTTTGCGGGCCATATCGTCGGCCATGAAGTCGGGGTTTGCGAGGTTGTGCTCGATCATTTGCACGGTTTGGAGCAGGAAAGGGTCGTCCAGTGTCACACGGTTTTCGGAAAAATAAAGTTGGAGGAAGCGGCTGAACTGCTCGTGCTTTGCCTTGCGGGCATCCAAGAGCCGCTGCACAGAGGCGTCGAACTCGTCGTCAATGACCGGGCGGGTGAACCAAGCATCGGCCCCGGCGCGGAGGGCATCGAGTTTGCCTTCGTTCCCGAATTTATCGGTGAGCAGCACCACAGGGATGTGGTTGGTCTTTTCGCTGAGTTTGATCTGCCGGGCGATTTCTATGCCCGCGTTGCCGTTGATGAGCACGTCGCACACAATCAGGTCGGGCAACATATCGGAGGCCATTTGCAGGGCCTCCGTGGGCGAATTGGCCGTTTCGATCTGAAAACGGTCGGACAGCAATGACTTGAGATAGAGCACCACCTGCCGGTTTGGCTCAATCAGCAGACATATCTGTTCCGGTTTGGGCCCTTGGTACACCGTGTATTGATCCACCGCAGATTTGGTGCTGACTTGTGCGCTTTGAGCAGCCTCCACGGCAGCCGAAAGCAGGTTCGCATCAGCATCGTGTTGAAGATTGGCCCGCATGATGTCCCACTCTTGCTCTTTCTTTTGCAACCGCTTGCGCCATCGGCTATCGCTTCGAGAAGCCCAGACAAGCAAAGTGAGGAAAAACAGACCGCCCAACATGCCATAAAGCCAGGCCTTCTCTTTTTCGATGCTAATAAATTTGTCGCGCTCAGCCATCTCGCGCTGGCGCAAGGCGGCTAAGGAATCGAATTGCTGTTGCATTCCGAGTTTATCCACGCGGCGCTCGCGGACAGTGATGGAATCTTGCGCGACGGCGAGTAATTGTTGACAGATAAGGGCTTGGTCGGGGCGTTCCCATTTCCGGCACTCTTGTACCAGGGTTTTGAGCAGGGCGGCTTTGGTCGTGAAATTTGGGTCATGACGCGCGTCGAGTTCAGCTTCGGCCAGCAATCGGGTGGCGCTACGCTCGTCTTGATTGGCCTTGTATATACCCGACATGAGGCTGAGCGCCTGAGGAGTGATGGGGAGCTCATTGCGATTCAAGAAGTCGCGCAAAAACTCTACTTCTACTTGCGCCTGCTCGTAATTGCTTGATTGTGAAAGCTGTACGAGCAAGGTAAGACGATTGGCCAGCGTGTCGAGCACAGCAGCAGACTGGCCGAAAAGGGTTTCGGCAGCAACGACAAAAAGCGTGAAAAGGAGTATCCGGTGTATTCGGTGCATGGGTATCGGAGAAAACGAGTGCGCAAAAAAAGGCATTTGGATTGAGAATCTTGCAAAAAATGCGCTCAAGATGAATATGATGCGAGTTGGTTGCCCGAATTCCTCACTTGAATGCTTGCAAATGACTCTGGTTATTGATAACGATTTGCGACGTAGCGTATTTTTTGACAGGATTTACAGGATTCACAGGATGATGCCGGCTTCGCCGACTGCGTATCATATAAATATTTGCAAGTCGGCGAAGCCGGCATCATCCTGTAAATCCTGTGAATCCTGTCAAAAAACATATCGCAGCTAGGTCAGTTACATAAACTTAACTTTGC
>JANMME010000018.1:0-3584 GCA_031373015.1 Saprospiraceae bacterium | reverse complement strand
GACGCATTGCGGGCCAGCTGCAGGGACCCTTGGGCCTGGCAACACCCATTGCGGCAGATCTCTTCGCCGGATCAGCCGGCGGTGTGGTAGTGCCAGACAGTCTCATAGACTTTCAATCTTCCGGGCCTGCTCTTTTCCGTTATTTAACAGAGATCCGCTCAGCCCTGACTCCAGCCTTTGTGCAGATTGCAGATGCAATTGCTGCCGAGCTGTCAGGATTGAACACGAGTGCCCGGACAAAAGAGATCAATTGCCGTTGGCCCATCGAAAGCGTGGCTCCGCGCTCCATTACCTGATAGTGGTAGCCATCGGGGAGTTTTTTAATGAATTTGTGCGCCCCGATCATTTTGGCCGCTTCGATGACTTGCGCCTCTGAAATATTCGGGTCGCGCAGGGTAATATTTTCCAAAACTGTGCCGGAGAAAAGGAACACGTCTTGCAGCACTACGGCAATGTGGCGGCGCAAGGCATACACATCGTAATCGTGAATGTCGCGCCCATCCACCCGGATATGTCCTTGCTGAATTTCGTAAAAGCGGTTGAGCAGGCTGATGATGGTCGTCTTGCCGCTCCCGGTGCTGCCCACGATGGCCAGTGTTTCGCCGGGGTTGATATGGAATGACACATCCGTTAATACCGCATCCGTTTCGAGGTTTTCCGAATATGAAAACCAAACCTTGTCGAAAGCAACTTCGCCGCGTAGGTTTTCAGGCGCAAGCGTTCCGGTATTTTGAACGGTGTCTTTGTTTTCCAGCAATTTAAACACCCGTTCGGCAGCGATGAGGCCCATTTGGAGGGTGTTAAATTTATCCGCCAGCATCCTGATCGGGCGATACAGCATCGAAATATACAGTGGAAAAGCAATCAGTACTCCAATGGTAATGTCATCGCTGAGCACCTCGCCTGCGCCGTACCAGACCATCAGGCCCAGCGAGAGTGCCGAGATAATGTCTACCACAGGAAAAAAAACAGCGTAGGCAAAAATGGCTTTCAGGTTGGCAGAAGTATAGTCGCGGTTAATGGTGCGGAATTTATCGGCTTCGCGTCCTTCTGCGTTGAATATCTGCACGATGCGCATCCCGCTGATCCGTTCCTGTAAAAAGGAATTCATCGTGCCGATGTGGTTGCGCACATTTTCGTAACTCTTGCGAACGCTTTCTTTGAATTGATAACTGCCCCAAATCAGCAATGGGAACACGGATAGCACCACCAGTGTCAATTTCCAGGAAGTAACGAACATGACCACCAGGACTGCAAAAATGGTCACCAAATCAGCCAAAATCGTCACGCTGCCCTCGCTAAAAATCGTGTTGATGGCCTCGATGTCGTTGATGGTGCGCGTGCTGCTCTGACCGATGGGGGTTTTGTCGAAATACTTAAGATTCAGCGAAGTAATGTGTTTGAACACCTTTACGCGCAGGTCGCGGATGGTGGCCTGTCCAAGCCAGTCGGCGTTGTAAAGGAAAAAATAACGAAGCGTCACCTCCAAAATCAGCACTCCCAAAATAATACAAGCCATCATCGTCAGGCCGCTCACATCACCCGGGAGGATGTAGCCGTCCACCATCTTTTCGATGAGTTTGGGGCGCAGCACGGCGAGTGGAGAAAGCACCAAGGTAAGTCCCACGGTGAGCCAGAAAACCTTTTGATAAGGTTTCACCATGCGCATCACCTGGCGGAAGAGGGAGAAGTTGAATTTTTTAGATTCGGTCATAAAAACCGCAAAATGTAAAACAGGAAAATTTAAAATGAAAAACCGTCAGGGGCGGTTGCAAAACCCCAAACCAAATTTTGGCGGCAAGGTTTCGTATGCAACGGATTTAAGGAAAATTGCTTAGGATATTCGGCAATTCCTGTACCATCCATTCTTTTTTAAAAGGCTTTGAGATTTTTATTGAAGAGGACTTAAGTTTGACGATACCCAGTGTTAACACAATACAGCCCAAAAATGCCCATTCCTTTTCCGGGGCTTGCTCTTTTGCAGGCGTTGAGTAGAAAAGAGATAGGACCAGGAGGGTGAAAAACAAGTGTCTCATGTGCAGCAAGGTTAAAGATTTTAGGGTATTTTATTGGATTTGACAGGCTTTTCTTGAATCGTCCAATCTTTGCCAAAAGGTTGAGCGGTTCGTTGATGGGGAGACCTCAAACGAACAAAGCCTAAGGCAATCATACCAAGACCCATCAATGCCCATGGCCAATATGTTTTATACTCCCCAGAGGCCAGTTGGCGGTCAGTCCTACTCGAATTATAGGCCAACTGAATTAGGATAAAGAAACCTGTAATAAAGATACCTGCCAAAACAATCAAAGCGCTCAACAACTTCAATCCCAAACCAGACTTTCTTGTAGTAATTTCCTCAATGTCCTTCTTTGCAATACTCCCGATATAGTCGCCAAGAGAAAGTGTCAAAGAATCTGCAGTGATATCTGCCAATATTCCTTCCGTGGTCTTTGCCCCGCTTAACCCACGCCATTTCACCGTAATGTTCTGGCCTTGTTTAAACTGTCTCGTTCGACCGTCTTCATTATGGAGGAATGCCCATTCTTTCTTCAAATTTTGCGCCTGTGAAACGGACGAATAGAAAACGAATGCAAGGAGAAGAGTAGATAACAGAGGTCTCATAAAATGATTATTTGAAAATAGTAAGGCTATCAAAAGTCACAAATCAATCAAAATCTTCACCGGGCAGTGATCCGAATGCACCACATCATTGAGTTGGCGGGCGTAGGTGATTTTGTCTTTCAGATTGTCCGTTACTGCCTGATAATCAATGCGCCAGCCCTTGTTGTTGCCGCGTGAGCCAGCCCTGAAACTCCACCAACTGTATTCTTTCATCTCCGGGTTTTTGTACCGGAAAGCATCGGTGAAGCCGCTCGCCAGCCAATTCGTCATCCAGGCTCGTTCCTCTGGCAAAAAGCCGGAGCTGTTCTTGTTGCCCTTAGGGTCGTGGATGTCAATTTCCTCGTGGGCAATGTTGTAATCGCCCACGATGATGAGTTTGGGGCGCTCCTTTTTTAAGGCTTCAATCCACCCAGAAAAGTATTCCAGAAATTTCATCTTGAAATCCTGCCGCACGTCGCCCGTGGTGCCAGAAGGGAAGTAGCAGTTGAGCAGCGTCCAATCGCCAAAATCGGTGCGGAGAATGCGGCCTTCACCGTCGTAGCCCGGCATTCCACAGCCTTGCGCCACAAGGCTTGGAGCTTTTTTAGAAAAAGTCGCTACGCCGCTGTAGCCTTTTTTCTCGGCAGAAAACCAATGGTGCTGATAACCAAGGGCTTCGAGTTCGAGTATGGGCACATCGCTTTGCAGGGCTTTGATTTCCTGTAGGCAAATGATGTCGGGATTCTCTTCTCTCAGCCATTCCCAAAAACCCTTGGAGATGGCCGAGCGGATGCCGTTGACGTTGTAGGTGATGATGTTGAGCATGCGTGACTTTTGGTTGACATTAGTGATGGCACACGGATGACACGGATGAGACACGGATTTTTTTGATTTTCAAATTGCAGGTTTGCGAAGCAAACAAAAAATCCGTCCGCGGTCCTCCAGCACCATGTCCGACAGCGTCCTGGTGTGTGCGGGCAGC
>JANMME010000013.1:0-3826 GCA_031373015.1 Saprospiraceae bacterium | reverse complement strand
ATTGCCACCAATATGTTTTATTCAACCAAGCAACTCACCGCAAAATACGGCGACAAAGTGAAAGTGAAATACCTCAAATGGGAGAAACGCTGCGACGACGCTTGGGACTACGGGCTATACCCCACGCGCTTCCTTGATGGCAGTACCCTGCAAAAAGGACTGTGGCCGCCCGACAATGCGGTACACATCGTAAAAGCGGGCGGTGCGCCCATTCTTGCAGTGCTGAAAGACAATGGCCGCAACTGTGCGTTGGGCATTGCAGCGAGCAAGCTGGGCGATTGGCCGAGTGCCATCGAACGCTTTAAAGCCGAGGTTGCGAATGTGCCCGACAATGAAGTGGCTTGGGTGAACCTCGCGCAAGCCTATTTGAACAACAGCCAATTAGAAGAAGCAAAGGCTGCCGCCGAAAAAACCCTCGATATTTGCCCGGACGATGCACAGGGAAACAACCTTATTGGGCTTTATTGGCTCAACAAAAACGACGCGGCGAAGGCAAAGGCACAGTTTGAACTTTCGATTAAGAAAGAGTCCTCAAATCCGGGGGCTTGGTACTATTTGGCGCTGATCGCCCGAAGCCAGGGCGACCAACAAACGGCTTTGAACAACCTGATGAAAGCCATTCAGTTATCTCCGAACTTCAAACCAGCCTACGAACTTTCTGCGCAGATTTACGAATCCATGGGCGACGGTGCGCGGGCGCAGCAGTTTCGGGCGGCAGTGGGACAAATGAAGTAGAAATAACTGATATAAAATGCCTTCAAGCCCCAACGCTTTCGGGTTTGAATTGTTGATATTCAAAACACACACACAAACATGAAAAAATCGCATCTCATTGCCATCGTTGTTGTGGCCATAGCCATTGGCATTTTGATAACCGCCAGCAAAGACGTTACCACTTATGCCAACTTTTCTCAAGCTTCAAAAAGTGAGGACAAGGTGAAACTCGTAGGCCAGCTCGTCAAAGACCGACCTGTGGAATACGACCCCGCGAAGGACCCCAATTTTATGGCGTTTTACCTCAAAGACGATGCAGGTGAAATACGCCGCGTGGAATTGCTCGCCGCCAAGCCGCAGGATTTTGAGCGCTCCGAATCCATCGTGCTCACCGGCCAGATGAAGGGCGAGACCTTTGCCGCTTCGGATATGCTGCTCAAATGTCCTTCCAAGTACAAAGACCAGGAAATATACGTCCGAGAGAAACAAGGCTAAGCGATTGATTCGATTGATGGATTGATTCGATTGATTCGATTAGGGCGTTGAGTTTGATATTTCTATTGATGCTGAGGACCTATTTAGAGGTCAAGAGTTCAAACTACCAATCAAGCCATTCCCTTTAACCGAAATATCAAACCCAACGCCCTAATCGAATCAATCCCTCAATCGAATCAATCGAATCAATTGTCATGGGTGTCATCCGCAGGCAAAGTTTGAAGCATTCCGCCGTCAACGTGGTGGGCTTGGGTATTGGTGCTGTGAGTACATTTTTTGTGTACCCTCATGCTTTAGAGGCTTACGGGCTTGCACAAGTGCTTTTGTCGGTAGGGATGGTAGGTCTCCCGATTTTATCCTTGGGAGCCAACTCTGTAGCGATTCGTTTTTTTCCTCGATTTCAAGACAAATCCACTGGACACAATGGTTTTTTGCCCTTGCTCATTGCCTTGTGCGCGTTGGGCTGTGCGATTTGTGGATTGATTGCCTGGGCATTTTGGGGGCCGTTCACCACGGTCTTGGAAGCAAAATCGCCCCTGCTTCGAGCATATTTGTGGATGGGTTTCCCACTTGCTTTTTGCTACATTACGAGTAGTGTGCTGGCGGTGTACTCCTCCAATTTCAAGCGTATCGTAGTCCCTTCCCTTCTGCTTGATTTTTCTCAGAAACTTGCGCTGCCCATTTTGCTCATTGCCGTGTGGAAAGAATGGCTGCCATTACATACGGCAATGATCGGGCTGTTGCTCCACGCCGCATTGGTGACGACTGGATTGGTTTTCTATTTACGCCACATCGGTGAATGGCACTGGAAACCCAATTGGGCGTTTGTCACACCTGCGCTGCGCCGTGAAATGTTGCAGTTCATAGGTTTTGGGGCTTTTGGAGGTTTTGCTTTGCTGGTGGCCGCAAAATCTGACGTGTTCATGGTGGGCTCGCTCAGCGCGGTGAAAGCGGCTGGGGTGTACGCCATTGCGGCTTTTCTGGGTTCGGTAATCGAAATACCAGCCAAGAGTCTCTATTCGGCCAGTGTCTCGTCGGTGGCGAAGTATTTGGCTGAGGATAACCGCGTTGAGATGGAAAAACTTTACAAAAGTGTGTCCATCAATCTTTTGCTGGCTGGCTTGTTGCTGTTTGGCGGCATCTGGATTTCGATTGACAGCCTGTTCGGTTTGTTACCCAAAGGAGATGAGTTGGCCGTCGGGAAGTGGGTGTTTTTATTCATCGGCCTATCCAGGATAGTCGAAATCGGCACGGGACTGAACAATTACATGGTGTATTACTCCCAGTATTACCGTTATTCTTTGCTTTCACTGGGGGTGTTGGCTGTGGCAAACGTAGCGCTCAGTATCTGGCTCATTCCGATTTTAGGAATCACCGGCGCAGCTTTGGCCACTTTGTTGAGTATTACGGGCTATAATGCCATAAGTTTAGGATTGGTTTGGCTCAAATTCCGGCTTTTTCCTTTCACGCAGGATACGATGAAAGCCATTGGACTCGCGTTCGCAGCTTATTTTGTAGCCAACTTGATCCCCATTTCCGGGCATCCGTTGCTGGATCTTTTGCTCCGGTCAGGGTTCTTTGCCTTGATCTTTTCGGTGCTGGCACTGAAGTTTCGGGTTTCAGAGGATTTGAATGCGCTGGAGAAGATGCTGAGGGGGAAGTTGGGGAAATAATGGGCTTCCAATCTCCGATCATACTCGCTTACGGATCGAAAGACCCTATTCATTAGCATAGAAGGTATGCTTACGAAATTTAACATTTGTTTCTTGGTTTATTTTAAAAGACTTACTTATCTTAGAGGCAGGTTAACCAATTCTCTTAATATTTAACTTTTTTAACAATGAAACAAATGTTCTTTTCCCTCACGGCTCACGGCTCTAATTATCTTTTTAACATATCTAACTTTTGGGCGTGCACAATCAGTACAGTGCGGAGTTGAGATAACAGATTCTGATATCCAAGCATTACAGCAGTTTCTTGCTTTGGCACCACAGCCTATTTCCATGCCGAGTACTGAAGTCCCAATACCATTGCATATAATCTATGTAAACTTTGACAATGGTACCCCACCTAGGTGTAAAATATACTGGGCCTGCTTTTAACCAATGCAATCTTAAAAACCCTTTAACCGAGGATACAGATATGGTGCCTGACACCCCTATTGATCCCGGCGAAAACTCATACTGTAGCACTGAATGTCCAATAGCAACAACTCCGTGCACCCTAGCCTGTGACCAGTCAGGTGGAATGGTTACTTATACATATGTGGACTACTTGACGAATAATTTGATGTCTGATCATATTTGTACGCCAAAAACACTAACGGGGGGGCAAAAAGATTTAATGAATATTACCCTGAATACTTCTATAATAATGATCCGGTCAACTTTACGGTGAATGATTACTCGGTAGAGCACTCCTTGATCCATCTTCCCGATTGCAGCTACAATGGGGTTGACCCCTGCGGGGAAGGCATGTTTTATGAAGCTTGGCAGGATTTTATTGACCCTGACTTTGGAAACACGCTTGATATTGCAAGATGTTCACCCGCTCAAAATCGAGGGAGCAACCTCGTAGTGGATAAATTTGGGCTGACTAAAGATTATTGGGGTAATTC
>JANMME010001096.1:0-2536 GCA_031373015.1 Saprospiraceae bacterium | reverse complement strand
AGGTATTGGCCATCCATGTAAATGCCAGGTGAACGAGTGACTTCGAGCACGGCAGCAGCTGTTTGCGTGAAAACCTTGTGCAGGTCTAAAGCGTGGTTGGCTGAACCGATGACAGAAATTACGACTTGTGCCCGATGCTTGGATGATTCTTCGGCAGCCGTTTTCCAGAGCCAAGAAAGGCGGGCCGCAGCCCCGATTTCGTCTGGCGCAACCGGATATTCTAAGTAGGCTACCATAACCGTTGCACCACCTAGTGTGTTGAAAACCAGCGTTTTTTCGCCTATATTAATCGAGTCGGCTTTCAACTTCCAAGTAGTTTTTAAACTTGCGAGCAATGCTTTATTGTCAGGGGCTGCTTTATCCCTGAGCAACACCGTGCCGCTCACCACCAACTGCTCAGGGGCTTTTTGGCCATAAGAGCTCACATGGAGCAAGATTAAAATAAAGCAGAAAAAAGAGCGAGTAATTAGTGCTGAACCTTTGCGCATGAATAAATTTGCATTTAAAAAGAGAGACCAAAGAACGGAAGACTTTGCCTAATATTGGGTTGGACAAAACATATCATTTTTTTGATGAAACAACTCCTCGCATTTTTTTTATGGCTTTGCGCTGCCTTTGTAGCAGCCCAATCTGCTGATCATCAAGCTATTCGGCGAGTTATGGCCGATCAAGAGGCTGCTTGGAGCCGCGGCGACCTTGAGGAGTTTATGGCAGGTTATTGGAAGTCCGACAGTTTGCGGTTTATCGGTTCAAAGGGGCTGACTTACGGATGGCAGCAGACCTTGGACAACTACAAAAAAGGCTATCCCAGTAGTGATGCAATGGGAAAGCTGACTTTTACCATCCTGTCGGTGGAAAAGCTCTCTAAGCGTAGCGCCTTCGTGGTTGGCAAATGGCATTTGGCCAGACAAATAGGAGAACTGAGTGGTTATTATACGCTTTTGTGGCGAAAAATATGCGGGAAATGGGTCATTGTTGCCGATCATTCAAGTTAAATTGGCTAGTCCAATGTTTTCCTATAAGTTATAAATGTTTCGTTTTCATTGTGTTTGACGGTGGTATCCCTTTTTATTTAATTTTATTAAAATTAAAAATTTTACAAAAAACCTTTGTTGTAAAATGGCAAGTTCCTAAATTTGATCCCTGAAACCATGCCTCGTGCCAAATAATTGACATAGCCCTGCGGCTAAAACGTGTCTACGTACAAGTATCTGCTTTGTGTTTACGCTGCAAGATTCACAAATTCTTGCTATGATTTTTCCCAAAACCGATTAAATTCCTACCTGATGATTTATAAGATTAAACTTAAAAATGCGGATGAAAGCGTCCTCTTGGACGACCGTGTTTACGAATGGATCACCTCTGACCCATATCTATCCAAAATTGACATTCTCAACAACCTCAGAGTGCACTCCAGCGGCTGTGTTGTTTTCCAAAAAACTTGGAAAAAAGCCGAAGGTGGTTTCAAAACCGAAACCATTTACCTCCATAAATTGATTGCCGAAAAGTTTCTGGCTGGCGATAAAACCAAGGTCCAACGGCTGGTCGGCGCAAAGAATGGCGATAAACTTGATTGCCGTTTGGAGAATCTAGTTTACCGTTCGCGCGCCACGGCTAGCCGTATGCGCAAAACCAGTAGCAATACGGGGTTTACCGGCGTTTACCGTGAGCACCGGCGATTTCGCGCTGTGATCTCCATCAATGGCAAAGCCAAGCATATCGGAATGTTCGACACCGCCGAAGAAGCCGCTGCTGCCTACAATAAAGTCTCAAAAGAACATTTTGGCGAGGAGGGCAAAATCAACAAAGTGAAGGGTTGGGGGTGATGAGATATTAGGAAATTGGGATATTTGCTTCAAGCAAATTCAAGCAAATTCAAGAATATCTCAATATCTCAATATCTAAATATCCTAAGACTTCAATGCATCCTGTCCCCACGGGGCGTAAGATTTTGCATAATCTCCGCTTCATAAGCGAGGCAGGCCCTCCAACGTGCCCGCGACTTTTCCTTCCCAAAATACAATTCGGCTAAATCAAGAAACAGGCGGTAGTGGCCGGCCTCAGAAACCATGAACTTGTGGTACCAACCCCGCAAATCCTCCTCCGAACAGTGCAGCGACAACAATCGAAAACGCTCGCAACTGCGAGCCTCAATCATGGCGCAAATCAGCAATTTATCCAGCAGTGCTTCTTCCCGAGACTGCCCTTTGGCCTGAAAACCAAGGAGTTGGTTTACATATTCATCTTTTCGTTGGCGACCCAGTTGCAGCCCGCGTTTTTTCAGTTCGGCCAACACCATGCGAAAATGCCCCCACTCTTCGGTCACGATGGGCGCAACTCCCTCAACGAGTTCAGTGCGGTCTGGGTAGGCCTGAATAAGTGAAATACAAGAGGTGGCCGCCTTTTGTTCGCAGTAGGCGTGATCGCTCAGTATTTCGCTCAGGTCAATTTCAGCGAGGTTTACCCAGCGAGGGTCGGTGGGGAGTTGTAGGCCGAGTTTTGCTGTTTGCATGCGTTGTTGGACAGGATTTACAGG
>JANMME010001061.1:0-2444 GCA_031373015.1 Saprospiraceae bacterium | reverse complement strand
CTGTACCGGGGGCTTTAGCCGCAGGAAAACATTCGCCTCTACTCATTCCTGCGGCTAAAGCCGCCGGTACAGACAGGGCAGCCCGGTTAAACTTAATTAACCGAGTATCAAATATGTTTTTAACGCTTATTCAAAATATTGACATCCAATGTTTTTGTGTTTAACCAAAACCCTTCATCTCGCTCGTTGAAGGTTAAACTCAGTTAAGGCACTCAGAGGGGAGAGCGGGCCTATTGCGGCACTGAATTTTATAGACAAACCTTGGGGTAAAAATTATGCGACCATGAAAAAATCCATTTCTCTTTTTCTGCTCCTAGCCCTATCATTGGGTGCCTGCCGCTCACTCAGGGTGCGCGATTTCCACACAACCCAAAATCTACCGACACGCTTGCCCAGCTTAGGCTTGCTCGTACACGAGCGAAGTTTTCTGGAAGCGTTTGACTGTGCCCTTGACCGGGAGGTCGTCATCAACAATGTAGTTGGTGGGCCTTACGCACCTGCTCCTTGGGTGGCATACGAAGTGACTGATCAAGCACTCGAAGACGCATTCAACGTGCTGGGCAATGAACTTGAGGACAATATGAATCAATCTTCAAGCGCTCGATACGGCCACGCTCGATTCAAATTGCTTTTTTACAAACGCCGCAATTCGGGCTGGGGCTGGACGGTAGCGAGTGTCTCTACCTTGTTTGCTCCAAATCTTTTGGGAATGCCTGTCAGGACCCATCGCGCAGAAATGGAATTGCAGATGGAAATCTTGGATGCAAATGGGAAAATGCTGGTGCGTTATACCGCACCAGGCGTAGGCAAAGCAATGGTGGCGGCCTACCATGGCTACGACAGTTCTACCGCTACCCGCAAAGCCAACCTGCTCGCACTTCAAAACGCCATGTCGAACATAAAGAAGAAACTCGAAGCTGATGCGCCCTCCTTGGCAAATCAGTTGGAAGCAGCCGGAACCCTCCGTAAATTGGACGGCAAATAAACACGCATTACTTACTCAGGAAGCCACAGAACCATGAAAGCGCGCAGCGCCCGACATTTTTTAACCCGCTTTTCCGGTGCGCGGTGTGTCGGTGCGCTGCGATTTTATTTCAAGTAGAAGTTTCCCATCATTTTTGTCCCTGACACTTTCGAGGCACTCACCGTCAGCACATCTTTAAAAATACGGGTAGGGTTCTTTTGCGTATTCCCTTTGTAATATTCCGGCCAATTGACGAGGTCAGTCCACTTGCCAAAGACTTTTACCTGCGAACCGGACAACATTTCCCAGTTGCCATCGGCGATGGTCGAAATGTCGAGGGTTCCGGCACTTGAGTTGTCGCTGTAATAAACGAAGGTGCCATCAGAACGCAAGATGATCGAACTAGAGGTGTGGAAGATGTCCCCCTCGGGCACGTCCTCAGTAGCATAGTTAGAGATCCGCTTGTCGAGCAGTGCCGCAATGGGCGAACGGGCTGTCGTGGAGCGCAGGGCAGTTTGGTGTTTTTCGGGCAAATTGGAGTGTAGCACAAAGGGTTGCGCTCCATGGTAGAATACAAGGTCGCTGATGGCCAAGTCTTTGTAACTTTTTCCGGGATAAACGGATTTGATTTTCAGTTCAAATGCAGTGCCTTTGGCAGGCGTTTGCAATTCAATCTTTTGTCCTGCTTTTGTGTCGCGCAAGGCGTAGGCACTGGCGGGTGTTCCTTTTACCCCAAAATCAAAATCGCGCAAACGGGCATTGGCTGAAAAATGCTCGTCGGAGCGTTGATAACCATCCCAAATCTGAATTGCAGTTATTTCCACAGGCTGATCGAACTCAAAAGTCAGCAGCTCGCCTTCGCCGGACGAGGCAGCAGCTTCTGCCCAAACGAATTCTTTGCGGCTGTCAAATAAATTGGCGGGACTGTACGCGGCCTCAGGCGCGAGTGTGGACGACGCAGTGACGGAGCCTTTCATGCTTTGGGGCGGCACAAGGCGGAGCGCTTCACCTTTATCATTCATTACTTTGATCTCACTGACGGCGATGAAAGCATCGGCGGGGTAGGTGTTTAGGTTTACGCCCTCCCGCAATGTTTCAAATTCTTCTTTGCCAGTAAAAGCAAAGCGGACGAAAAGCGATTTAACCAGTCCATTTTGATTTACAGAAATCCGCTCATTGGGCATGCCAGCGTTGGCAACTTGGCCGTTGGTGTATATCAAAATCGGGTCGTCGTTGCTTTCCGGGCTTATAGCAAAATTCCCCTCTTCTGCCATGATTTCTATGCTTGCAATCGGCAAGGCATCTTGGAAGTAGAGCATGATGCCTTCGTCGGGCCCTGCACCGGGCAAGGTTTGCCACTTGGTGGCAGGATTGGAATCGAAGAGATTTTCTACCCCTTTCCCGGCAACAGCCTTCAATACAATCTGTTCAGGGGGTGCAACGAGTAAGGTGGTAGCCTCGGTGGCAAGCTCCTTACAGC
>JANMME010001052.1:0-1592 GCA_031373015.1 Saprospiraceae bacterium | reverse complement strand
AGAAGTACGCAGCATGAACCTAAGTTCTGGCTCCTTTTCTTCCCTGTATCTCAGTAAAAACTCCAATACTTTATCTTGGAGTTCAACCAATAACTGTGTTGCGATCATGGGTAAAAATTTGTCAAAAGTACAATGACTTACCCGTTTCTCAAATCAAACGAATACGTCTCCATAATAAGGTTCGCCAACAATTTCTGGCAGGCGGTGTCCACTTTTTGGCGGGCTTCGGTTTCGGAATTGGCTTCCAGCGTCATGCTTACGTGGCGACCGATGCGCACATCCAGGATGCCCGCAAGGTCGAGGTGTTTCATATTGTTCACCACAGCTTTGCCCTGCGGGTCGAGCAGTTCGCGGTGGGGCATAATGTCAATTTCGGCGACAAACTTCATGGTGTTGTTTGTTTGTTGATGTGGTGATATGGGGATCTGGTTTAGCCACTAATTGCACTAATTTCCACTAAATTGGATTCCTTATTCGTGAAAATCAGTGCAATGAGTTCCTAAATCAAGCCAGCAATAATTTTCTTCTTAAACAGTAAAGACAAAACGATGTAGCAAACGATAAGGGCTGAAAAAGCCAGTTCTTTCAAAAAAAACACAAGCACCGCAAACAAAGCCAGAGCAGTGAGGTTAAGCACATTGCTTTTTAAATCAAAACGCTTGATTTTCATGCCAAACATTGGAATTTCGCATACCAAAAGCCAAGAAAGCAGCCCCACCAGCCCATATAACAACCATTGATTTTCAAGCCATTCTTTTATTCCAAAACGATCGTTGTGTGCTGCCAAGGCTAGTCCAAGGACAAATACGGTACAACCGGGTGTACTTAGCCCGATAAAATAATCTGCCTGTCGAGTATCCACGTTGAATTTCCCAAGCCTATAGGCAGAAAAGGCAGAAAGCACAAAGGCTGGAAGGGCAAGCAAGCAAATGGACTGCTGAACGCTGGTCGGCGGGAATGCTGTCCATGAATTTCCACAAGCAGATGCCGACAACAACTGATAAATCATTGCCCCCGGCACCACCCCAAAGCTCACCACATCGGCCAGCGAGTCAAGTTCCTTACCAATCGGAGAGTGGATTTTAAGCACCCGGGCCGCCATGCCATCCAAGTAATCGAAAAAGAAGCATCCAGCCGTGAACAGTGCTGCCGTTTGAGGCTGCCAGAAAAAAGTGTAGAGTATTGCGCAGCAGCCGCAAAACAGGTTCGCAAGCGTGAGCACGTTAGGGATATGTTTCATGGGCGGCAAAAGTAGAGAATCTCTGGCAAAGCTTATTTTGCTAATTTTCGGCGTTAATGCAGAACGCTACATGGCTGGAAAGGCTTCCCGTTTGTATTTCAGTATTTATAACGATCATGTCATACAGCTTATTGAGCATAAAACATCAGTCAATAGTGATCGCACCGAGTTGATCGGCCATGTTCGCCTATTGCGGGTGCTGGTGGATTTCTTTGAGCAAAATATTCCCAATGCCGCTCGCAGTCTATTTGCCTTGCTCGGCGCGGCGGTAATGCTGGCGTGGCTATATTTGCCAATGTTTGGTTTGGCGCTTGCGTCACTGGGGTTCTTATCTTTACTGACCAATCGCTAT
>JANMME010001026.1:0-1732 GCA_031373015.1 Saprospiraceae bacterium | reverse complement strand
CAAAAAAAGCAGTACGCTCAGGATGAAAAGCCGCCAAAGTATTAGGTGTCACCTACGAAAGGCTGCCGGGTGAAGTACAAAACTGCTGCGGCTACCCCGGTCAAAAGCAGGATAGGCAGATAAATATTGCGAGAGCGTTCTTTTTGCACCGAGACATCCCAGTTGGAAATCTCGCCCTTCTTTTTTTTGAAATATAGGAACACCACCATGAATCCGATGCAGATTGAAATGGCCGCGAGTACGGGCCTAGCACCTTCAAAACCGACTTTCCGATTGGTAAGCCAGGCAAGGACAAGGGGGAGGAGTAGGAAGGGGTGGCCGAGGGAGGAGATGAGGTTGGCTGTGGATTTTGTCATGGGGAAGGGTGTGCTTCACTTGGTAGATTCGTTTAGCCAGTTTTCCAAGTCGTCATCGGTAATGCCGTGCATTTCAGCGGCTTGGGCCACATGTTCCGTGAACCGATGTGCAAAGAACTTGGCAAGCAGTTCTTTGATTTGTTTCAACTCTTCCTCCGTTGGTTTGAACGAGTAGATTTTTAGCAGTTCCAGCTGCAAGGGAGTAAATTTTGAACTGGCTTGGACTTCCATGATATAAGATTTGGATTTCAAAGGTCGAATTGAAACTTTATAATCACTCAATAGTATTTTTTCTTAACATCTCTCCTTTGCCAGTTAGAGGCCAATTAACATTTGTTTCGGGGTAAATTATAGTCAAATTTGTTAAAAAGTGACCAGATATGTTCCGTTTCCCAGAAGTCTCTGTCACTCTATCTGGCTACATTTTTCATAATATTCCGGGGGGAGTGCCAATTTTAGGGTAGTATGCTTATATTTGTGTGAATTAACTTGTAATTTTTACTGAACGAAAGACCGTCCATAAATGCGTCAAGTTTAAAAATTTAGAAGCCATGAAACTTGTAATTCTTTTCCTTTTCAGCCTTATTATTTTTTCATACTGCAGAAGTTCGGATGAAACTCCCTTACCCAATTTTAAAACTCAAAAGTTTGCCGGAACCCACCTCTGTTCGAAAGACGGCTTTTTTATTTGGTGGTCAAAGTTTGAAATAGATACCACAGCGACAATTGAAGTTATTGCGGTGAATGACTCCATGATTACCATTGAAGAAAACCAAAGAACCCTTGCCAAGAACGTTTTAATTGCGGAGTCTGGCGAGTTTGGAAAAATCAATTTTGAATGTAAAATTGACACAGTTGACGATTCAGAGCATTTTTTTTGTGGTAAAATTGCGAACGGAAATCTCGAAATAACCCAATATCAATCGACCTTGACAGGGCCATATTTTGGCTGGTATTATCATTGGAAAACACTTTAATAGAAACCAACAGCCATGGAAAATGAATAGGAATTTCATAAAAGCCTACTCGCTTCCGTGGTTTCCGCCCCGCAGTTAATTCCTCAACGGCTTCCCATTCTCCAACATATACGGAATGCGCTACAGCGCCTTGCAGTGTGAGATGATCATGCCGTAGCAAACTCCGTGTACGGGCGATATTCTGGCGGCTGCATACCCAGCACGATGTCCTCCCTCGGAACACCCATGCGAAGCAGATCATCTGTGATTTGCTCTTCCGTCCAGTTGGTCTGTAGCCAGATTTTTCCATCGGGCTTGATGTCGAAATGGAGGATGATGGACTCCAAACGCCTCCCCTTGTACCAGCCGATGCGGGCCAACTGGAAATAGTTGTGCTCTGTGTCCACGATGATTTTGTCC
>JANMME010001012.1:0-4212 GCA_031373015.1 Saprospiraceae bacterium | reverse complement strand
GAAACAATGGTGGTTGCCAGTCCCCAAAATAGTTGGGCATATTTACATCTAAAAGATACTTGACCATAGCGTTTTCAGGCAGCCTTCAGGAGTGGTTTGAAACGAAAATCACCCAACATTTTAGCTGCAAAGTCCAAACAGGCATCAATATCTTCAGATTCTAACCAAGGGTAACCTTGCAAGATCTCATCCTTAGAGTCGCCAGCTGCCAAATACTCCAATACAGTTTGTACTGTGATACGCATACCTCGGATTGTTGGGCGGCCTCCGCAAAGATCCGGGTCAGCAGTGATCCTTTCTGTCAGGTATTTCATTGCTCAAACTGTTTTAAATTAGTTGATAATATGTGCAAAAATACGTCATTCGTAATTAAGGAGATCACACCCACATCGTCAACAACACCAATATTCCCCCAAGCACCATGCCCAGCAAATAATATTCAATGTTCCCGTTTTGCAGTTTCCTAAACTCGGCGCCAAGCCGCTGCACCCCTGCGCCCACGCCGTTCACAATTCCGTCAATACCTTGAATATCAACGTAATAGTGGAACAATTTGGACAGTTTCTCTATCGGTCGAACAAACAGAAAATCGTACATTTCATCCACATAGAACTTGTTCGCCACCAAACGGGTGAGGCTGGATTGGGCCGTATCCGCAACGGGCAGGTTCGACTTTTTACCATAAATAAAGTAAGACACTATGATAATGACCACCGCCAGTGAGGTAGTAAAAATCATCAAGGTCCACTCTGTGCTGTGTTCAAGGTGCATTTCGTTGAGCGGAATGACGTTGGAGAACCAGTGTGCCAGCCATTGCTCGTTGCCCAGGCCAAGGAAGTGCGGCGTGTTCAAGAAACCTCCTGCGATGGAAAGCACCGCCAGAATCATAAGCGGGACAGTCATCACTTTTGGACTTTCATGCAAATGATGTGCTTGCTCATGGGTGCCCCGGAATTCGCCAAAAAACGTGACATAGAGCAGACGACACATATATATCGCGGTAAACATCGCGCCCAATCCCGCAAAACCCCACCACCAGCCGCCGCCGTGCGCGTAGGTGAAAGCGAAGATTTCATCTTTGGAGAAGAAGCCTGCCATCAATGGGAAGCCCGCAATGGCAAAAGTGCCGATGAGGAATACCCAGAAGGTGACAGGCATCGCTTTGCGCAGTCCGCCCATTTTGCGGATGTCTTGCTCGCCGCCCATGCCGTGGATCACGCTGCCCGCAGCTAGGAACAACAGGGCTTTAAAAAAGGCGTGAGTGGTGACATGGAAGATCGCACTGGCATACGCGCCCATGCCCAGCGAGACAAACATGAGTCCCAATTGTGACACCGTGGAATAGGCCAATACTTTCTTGATGTCGTTCTGCCGCAGGCCAATGATGGCCGCGAATATGCAGGTAATCACCCCAATGAGCGCCACAAAGTGCATGGCATCGGGGGAGAGGTTGTAGAGTGGGTGGCAGCGTGCCACCAAGTACACACCCGCAGTGACCATGGTAGCCGCGTGGATGAGCGCCGACACGGGCGTTGGGCCAGCCATGGCATCGGGCAACCAGGTGTAAAGCGGAATTTGAGCGCTTTTGCCCATGGCGCCGATGAAAAGCAAGATACAAATCATCGTTACCACACCGGCTTCGAGGCGGATATTGGGTAGCGTTGCAAAGATTTCACTAAAATTGAGGCTGCCGAATGTCTGGAAAATCATAAACATCCCGATCAGCAAGCCCAGATCGCCGATGCGGTTCATTATGAACGCCTTGCGAGCCGCCTTACCGTATTCGAGCTTGGTGTACCAAAATCCGATGAGCAGGTAGGAGCAAAGTCCCACACCTTCCCAGCCAAAAAACAGCATCAGGAAATTGTCGCCCATGACGAGCAGCAACATCGAGAAAATGAACAGGTTGAGGTAGGCAAAGAATTTCCAAAAACCGTCGTCGTCGTGCATATAGCCGATGCTGTACACATGGATGAGGAAGCCCACGCCCGTCACGATCAGCATCATCCAGACCGAAAGTTGGTCTACCAGAAAACCGAAATTGGCGCTCAGGTTGCCTACGGTAAAGAAGTTGTAAAGCGTTACTTGAATGGGGCCGGAGGCTGCTACTTCGTTGAAGCACATTAGGCTCAGTATAAACGACGCCAGCAAAGTGCCGCTGCCGATAAGCCCGACAAGGTTTTTGCTAAGGCGTTTGCCAAACAAGCCGTTGATCGCGAAGCCGATGAGCGGCAGGAAGGGTATGAGTGGTATGAGTTGGTTCATGTCAATTCGTGTATCTGTACCCAGGACTTCCAAGCCCGAGCACGCATATTCTCGGACTTGGAAGTCCTGGGTACCTTTACTTCTTGTTTTTCTTTTTCAAAATTTTGTCCAATTGCTCGGCATCGGCCAAGTCTTGCAAGCGGTTTGCTATTCTTTTTGCATCAATCAATTTGGGCAAGTTGATAAAATCAACCTTCACTTCAAACAATTGATGCACCTCTCGCCCAGCGTAACATTCTTCAAAATCAAGACCTTCAACCTCTGTCATCAAGTCAATCCGATAAGGCTCGTAGCCAAGTTGAATGATATTTGCGGGGTTGGCAAAATCTTCGACGCCCAGCCCTAACGCGCCAAAACCAAAGCCATGCAGTGCGACGAGCAAACGTTCGATGTTTTCATGGTCAGGCCACACCCAAAAGTCAATGTCTTTTGTATAGCGTGGGTAACCGTGAAAGTTAACCGCGTAGCCTCCGACTACGAGGTACTTAACCCCGTTTTCGTTTAACAACTTTAAAAACTCTCTGAAATCCTTTGTAATCTCCATAGAGCCGTTGGTTTACTTCGAGCCTGATTTTCTCCAACTCCTGCATCCGCTCAGAGTAATTAAGCGAAAGCCAGTAGTCCAAATTGGAGTCGTCTGACCCTTTTTTTACGATCCGAATGACTTTTTCCATGGTCAATTCCTGAGGTTATCCAAGAGTGAAATATCCGTGCTCTTCGTGTTTCGGTAAATCATCACCAAAATGCCTAACCCAACCGCCGCCTCCGCTGCTGCCACCACCATGATGAAAAACACCATGATTTGCCCTTGAGCATCAGATAGGTAAGTGGAAAAGGCCGCCAAAAGCAGGTTCACGGCATTGAGCATCAGTTCGATGCACATGAGCACCACGATGGCGTTGCGGCGCACCAGCACCCCGAACACGCCGATGACGAACAGCACCGTGGCGTAGTAAACGTAGTAGTCAATGGGGATGGAACGTATTGTTTCGAGCATATTCTATGTTTTTAAACTTGTAAATCCCGTTTCCCCACCAGCACTGCCCCCACCATCGCCGCCAAAAACAATATCCCCGCAATTTCAAAAGGCACCACAAAATCGGTGAACAGCACTTTGCCTAGATTTTCAACGAGCCCCACTTTGTTGCTGCCATTTTCTGGTATTGCCACTTGAATACCGCCACGCATAGCGCCTACCAAGGTTACCAAGAGCATTCCCGAGGTGATGGCTGCACTGATCTTCCACTTGATAGATTTCTGTGGTTCGGTTTCTTTGCTCAGGTTGAGCAACATTAGTACGAACAGGAACAGCACCATGATCGCCCCGGCATACACGATGATGTGTACTACGGCTAGGAACTGCGCATTCAGCAGGATAAACTGCCCAGCGATCGCAAAAAATGTAAGGATCAGGTACAACACGCTGTGCACCGGGTTCTTGGATAGAACCATCGCAAGCGCCGTTATAATCGAAATGGCTGCGAGGGCTAGGAATATGTATTGGGCCATTTTTAGTGTTAAGTGTTAAGCGGTAAGTGATAAATGGTCGAGAATGAATGGTGTCACCACTTATCACTCAACACTTACCACTAGTTTTTCGGTTAGGTGTTTCTGTCTTTTAGTAACGTCAATGCGTTTTTCGGGTTCGATGCCTTCTACAAGCATGTCTTTGCCAAAGACAAAACTCTGGCGCGCATAATCGCTCGGAACAAGGCGATCCGTTAGGAAAATCGCTTCTTTCGGGCATGCTTCCTCGCACATTCCACAGAAAATGCAACGCAGCATATTGATTTCGTACACCGCAGCGTACTTTTCTTCGCGGTAGAGATGCTCCTCTCCTCGTTCGCGCTCGGCGGCTTCCATGGTGATGGCCTCTGCCGGACAAGCCACGGCGCAAAGTCCGCAAGCTGTGCAGTTTTCCCGCCCTTGTTCGTCGCGCTTCAGCAC
>JANMME010000982.1:0-2595 GCA_031373015.1 Saprospiraceae bacterium | reverse complement strand
TCTCGTTTTTTAGAAATGTTTTCGGTTTTTGGTGTCCTCTCAATAGCCGTCAGCCTAAGCAATAAACTGTTTATTTTCACTTTTAATTTCGCTTCGCCTTTTTTGTTGGCGAGCACGCCAACAACGGAAACGAAGTTTCTTTTGGCATAGACAAATGATTTTTTTTGACAATGAAAGTTATTGTCAAGTATGCGCAGCACACTTGACAGTGATGAAAAATTTAATAAAGGAATGGTAGCCGGCTTACAGCGTTATAAACACCTCCACTTCGGTAATCGGAGCGAAGAGAGGGAGGGGGTAAAAAGTATTAAACCAAAAAGGAGAGAATAAAAGGATTAAGCACAATAATGAATGCTAAGAATGGGAGGAAGGACTATATTGTGACCTAGCAAATCTACTGCCATAAACAAAATCCCCAAAAACTAATCCAAAAAAGGTATTACATGCGACATAGCACCGCCATTATTAATGTTATTCTCAATCGTTCCATGCGTACATTTTGCTTAACTGTTTTTCCTCATTGAGCAGCGTCTCCCCCAACCCTCCGTATCTTCGGCGCGTATCTCCCCAACCAATCCTACTCTACATCTTTTCAACCTTTTGTTTTATGAAAAGCCGATTTTTATTCGTTTTACCCGCTTTACCCGTTTTACCCGCCGTAGCCTTCCTGCCTGCCGAGCCTTGGCGGGCAGGGGCGAAGGCGGGCGATATTTTACCCGCCATAGCGCGCAGCGCGAAGGCGGGCGAGATTTTACTCGCAATAGCCCCCACTGCGAAGGCATTCCTCCTCTTAATCGCCTTCCTCTACAGCTCCAACCTCTCCGCCCAAATAGACTCCATCAAAATTTCCGGCTTTGCCCAGCCCACCTGCGGCTGCGCCGGATTCATTGATATTACGGTGATAGGGGGCGGGCCCATGCCTCCATCAAACATCTATTTTTACAAATGGTCAAATGGGGCTACCAGTCAGGATATATTTAACCTCTGTCCCGGCCAGTACTGCGTCACCGTTACCAGCGGCACCATCAATAGCACCACGTCAACCCAGTGCTTCTTCGTCCAGCAACTCCCCTATACGCCGCTTAATATCGTCTCCAGTAACACAGCGCCTTGCAATTTTGACAGCACGGGCATCAGCAACAACTGCGAAAAAGCGTGCCCTAACACCACGGTTACCTATTCGGTATCGGTGCAAAACCCAAATGGCTCCGGCTCACAAATTGGATGGCAGGTATCAGGTGCGGTGAGTTGGGTCTTCAATACGAATAGCTCACCTTTTTTCTCGAGTATTACCGTCACCTGGGGCGGCCCGGGTACGGGGAGTGTCACCGTTTTTACGGATAACTCAGGTGGTGGATGTTCAGGGGAATCTTCCTTGTGCGTCACCGTTATTGAAGAACCGAAAGCCGCCTTTTCAAGCAGCCCCGCTGCTGCCATTGCAAATGGACCGCTCCAGGTATGTTTGGGGCAAACGGTTAATTTCCAAAACCTCAGCACCGGCGGGGCCGACTCCTACGAATGGCTATTCAGTGACGACCTCAGCAGCAGCTCCGCCGAAAACCCACAGCATACTTATCTCATACCGGGCATACACACCGTTCGGCTCATCGCCCGAAGTGAGTGCCTGTGCGCCGACACGACCCTGATGACCGTGGAAGTGCTCAACGCACAAGCCCCCACGCTCCAATGCGTAGCGACCATTTGTCCCGGAGAAACGGTCACTTATACCGCCTCGAATGGCTGCGCGCCTTTTTCGTGGAATGTCAGCGGTGAGGGCACGGTGCTCAATGGCGGCACACCCATGTCCGACACCATCACCGTGCAATGGAACGGCGGTCCCGTAGGGACCATTACACTTGGTGCACAGCCTTGTTCGGGCGCAGCTTGCCCATTGGCAGGCGTGATCGAAATCCCGATCATCACCAGCAACGCCCAGATTGTGGGCCAGGATCGCGTGTGCCCGGGAGCAACGGAGGTTTACACCATAGAACCTTTTGGCGGAACAGGCTTTGTGTGGTCGCTGCCTAGCGGAGGCATCATAGTAGATGGACAGGGCACCAACCGAGTTACGGTTGAATGGAGCACTTCGCCAAACCCCGCTCCTGCCCCCTTTTATATGCTTTACGTCCAATATACCAATTGCTACCTCGGTTGCGGAGGGGCCGATTTTATTAATGTACGGATACTTCCGTCCTTCACGATTAATGGCCCTGTGGAAGCTTGTCTGAATTCCAACGCCAATTTCACCACGAAACTGACCACTACAGGCGCGGCAATCCTTTGCAATTGGACGCTCACGGCACCCAACGGCAGCATGGCTTGGAATTCTCCTGCAGCCACCAGCACTCCGAGCGTCCCGTTTCTGAATGGCCCTGGCGTTTATCGGCTTTCGGCAATCCCAGCCAATGCAAGCCAGACTTGCTCCAATGAAGCTGATTGGGCCATAAGTGTTCGAGCATTACCCGCCGACCCGACGGGTATTTCTGGCGAAACCAATATTTGCCCAGGAACGGCTTATACTTACCAGGCCACAGGTTTGCCTGCCGGGTCTAATATTCGTTGGACGGTAAAAAATGGCCTGGCTGCGCCACAGAC
>JANMME010000974.1:0-3102 GCA_031373015.1 Saprospiraceae bacterium | reverse complement strand
GAACAGATTGTTCGCTTGGCAGGTGTGTTGTTTTCTGCAGACATTGGTTTTAGGGATATGCTTTACCTGACAGTAGGTGGCCGCAACGACTGGGCATCAACCTTTGGGCCAACAGCAAAAAACAGTTTCTTTTACCCAAATGCTTCCCTTTCGCTTATTGTGACTGAGCTGATGGACAAGAACGATATCCTGAATTATCTCAAAGTACGTGGCTCCTTTGCCCGTGCAGGTCGCGAGCCTAACGCATATAGCTCACTCACCTATTATGGCCGTCCTACGTTTACGGATGGTTTTACGGATGGTTTGAGTTTCCCGTACTTGGGACAAAACGGATTCAATATCAGCAACGCCTTGGGCAACAGCGCCTTGCGTCCTGAAATTAACGAGTCTTATGAAGGCGGTTTTGATGCCCGCCTGTGGAAAAACCGCGTTCGCCTTGGCTTTACTTATTACGTGTCTAAGTCGAAAGACCTCTTGGTTGCTCGTCCTATTGCCGCTACCTCTGGTTTTACCTCGTTCAATAGCAACGTCGGTGAAATGGAAAACAAAGGGATTGAATTGGAGGCAAACATCGCTGTTGTGCAAACTAAAAACTTTACCTGGTCAGTGGGTGGCAACTTCACCAAAAATGAGAACGAGGTCACTAAGTTGGCGCCTGGGGTAGACCAATTCAGTGTAGAGGCTGCTTTCACAGGCATTGGTTCTTACGCCATTGTGGGCCAGCCTTACGGCGCTGTATTTGGCACGAAATGGCAACGCAATGACGCTGGTCAGTTGATCATCGGGGCAAACGGTTTGCCGGTTCGCGCTGCTGAAGAGGGCTTCCTTGGCAACCCATATCCGGATTGGACGGCTGGCGTCAACACCTTGCTCAGCTTCAAAGGCTTGAGCCTGAGCGGCTTGCTTGATATTCGCGAAGGCGGTATTTTGTGGAATGGTACGTATGCCCGTTTGAACAGAATAGGCAAAACCCAAGAGTCGGCCGATGGTCGCGACAAAATCTATATCATCGAAGGGGTCAAAGCCGATGGCTCGCCAAATACTACTCCGGTAGCAGCACTTCAGTATTTCAGCACATTTAAAGGTGACGGTGGAGCTTATGCAGTAGAAAATGCGATCGACGACGGTTCTTGGGTCCGTCTCCGTGAGGTTTCGTTGAGCTACACGCTGCCTAAAATCTGCAATCAATTGAAAGGGCTCACCGTGTATGTAACTGGCCGTAACCTCTGGTTAAGTACCGATTACAAAGGTGTAGATCCGGAAACCAGCCTGACTGGCGCCGGTTCAAGCATTGGCGGTTTTGACTACTTCAATATGCCAGGCACGCGTTCTTACATCGTAGGCCTGCGCTCTAATTTCTAATTTTCACCAAAGCAATTCCTCTAATGAAGAAAATATATTCAATTGCCTCCGTAGCAGTAGCATTGCTACTCACGGTTGGATGCAAAAAGTTTGTTGAAGGCTACGACGTATCGCCCAACAGTCCTTCTCAGGTTAGCATTGAAGTGCTGCTAACAGGCACCGAATTGGCTACCACCAGCAGTTACACCGGCGACTTAGCGCGTATCCCATCACTTTTGGTACAGCAAACCGCTGGCCGTTTGTTTCAATACGCTGATTTTCAGACGTACGACATATTGGAGTCGTCCATTGACAATCAATGGAACAACCTATATGCAAGTGGCTTGATCAACACGCAACTGTTGATTGAACAAGCAGGCGATGGCAACAAAATTTACCGCGGTATCGGACGCGTCCTGCGCGCAATGAACCTGGGTTTAGCGACTGATATGTGGGGTGATGTTCCCAATACGGAAGCGCTCAAAGGTCAGGCAGGAGAAGCCAACTTCAACGCTAAATATGATGCACAGGAGAATGTGATACGCGATATCCAAGCTACGCTGGATGCTGCCATTGCAGACCTCAGCAGTGATCCAGCCACCAATGACCGGGTGCCTGGCGACGATGACATCATCTTTGCGGGTGATGCTTCCAATTGGCGTTTGGCAGCGCGCGTCCTCAAAGCGCGCTATGCCAATCGTCTCAGCAAGCGTGATGCTGCAGGTTCTGCCAGCAATGCCTTGGCTATTCTGGATGCAGCGTACGCTGATGGTCTGAGCGGAAGTGCTTCCGACATGATGGCCCCATTTGGCGATGCAACCAACGAATGGAATCAGTGGTATGCTTTCGAACAGAACAGATCTGGATATCAGACCATGAACCAGTTTTTCCTGGACTTGTTGGCCAATGACCCACGCTTGCCTTTGTATGCTACAGGTACTGATCAGGAGCCCATTGGCCCCTATTACGGCAGCCAAAATTCGGCACTTCCATTGGTGACCTATTTTGAAGCAAAGTTCATTGAGGCAGAAGCGGCCCTCCGCGCTGGTAATGCACCGCGCGCTGCAACAGCTTTCAATGAAGCGGTTACTGCAAACGTGACAAAGTTGGGGGTAGCAGATGCTGCTTTTTTAGCCTCTGTTGCTGCTGAAACTCCGGCGAGCATTACGCTGGAGAAAATTATGACGCAAAAATATATCGCCATGTTTACCCAATCGGAAGTATGGTCAGATTGGCGTCGTACCAATTTTCCAACGCTTACGCCAAACGTACCTGCTTCTATATCAGAGATTCCGCGCCGCTTTCCAACGGCTCAGAACGAACGCCTTTACAATAGCAAGGCTACGGTCGTGAGCGATTTGACACAGCGTGTATGGTGGGATCAGTAAACCAATAAAAGAAAGTCATATTTTGTGACGAGGGGCTGTTTCCTAGCGAGTCAGCCCCTTTCTTTTTGGATTCCATCTACCGAGGCATTTATGTTTTAGGGTTTCTAATCCAAGCCACTAGGTTTGTCACAAAAAAAAAGAGCAGTCTCGACCCAAGGTCAAAATCTGCTCTTTTTTTCAGTGCGGCGCTCTAGTGCCGCGTTACCTGATTTGCCGTTGAACGGGAGTTCTTGGGGCGAATCAGGATTTTTTTCACATTGACGCGACAGCGGAAGGGGGGAAGGTGTTTTGGTGTTTCATGCTGGATTTGGTATTTGTCGGAGGCTGCTCTTAAAAGGAGGTATTCCAGCCGCACCTTCCGGTACGGCTACCT
>JANMME010000971.1:0-4583 GCA_031373015.1 Saprospiraceae bacterium | reverse complement strand
AGAATGTGAGAATGTGAGAATGTGAGAGGGGTAAGAGGGGTTGCAAGCTTACAGGAGATAGAACACCAAGAACACAAACACCCACACCAAGTCCACAAAGTGCCAATATAGGCCGATCTTTTCTACCATTTCGTAGCCGTTTCGACGAGCCGCATAAAGGCCGCCCATTGCATTGATCATAATGATCGCGAGGAAAACAACCCCCGAAAATACGTGGAAGCCGTGGAAGCCCGTGATAAAGAAGAACAATGCCCCAAAGGCTTTGGGCCCCTGCTCTATTTCATGGGTCCGCCCTGCATACGGCCCAGAGGTATAGCGGATGTATTTCTTTTCAAGTTCGACTTGACCATTGTGCTCATGGCCGTGTAGAATATAGGAATGGTTCTTTTTAACCTCCAAGGGCGCACCGTTTTCCATGACTTCTTTGCCGTCAGCCCCGACGATCACGCCATCGGCAATATAGCGGCCAAATGGATTGCGCGTCACAGATACGTTCTCGTATTTGATGAGCATGGTCCATTCATAAGCTTGGCTGGCCAAGAATGTGGCGCCACCTAAGATGGTCAGGAACATCCAGAAAACTACGCCGCGCTTGTTCTCGCGGTGACCTTCCTGTACCGCCCGTACCATGGTGACCGAGCTAAATATAAGGACGAATGTCATGAACGTCACAAAGACCAATGGCCAGTGCGCTTGTACAAACGGGAAAGATGCAAACACAAAATCGGGCTCAGGCCAGCTTGGCATGCTGAAGCGAATGGTGCCATAAGCGATCAAAAAGCCCGCAAATGTGAATGCGTCAGACACGAGGAAATACCACATCATCAGCTTGCCGTAGCTCACTTTCATTGGCGGCTTCCCACCTTCCCAGAGGTGTTCGTCAGCACCATGTTCGTGCGTCTGGTGTTCGTGTGAAACAGATGTTTCTGCCATGATTGTCAGTAATTAATAAGACGTTGGATATTGGACTGTTTGACTTTGGACAGTCCAACGTCTAACGTCCAACAGTCCAAGGTCAGAATTTTCAAGATTGAATCATAAAGAACACCATGAGATAAACCCAGAGGATGTCCACAAAATGCCAGTATTGCACCACCAATTCAAATCGCTGCCTCCGCCGTAATGTAGGCTTGTAAGGCAATAAATATGCGTGGGTTGAAGCCACCGTCAGAGCGGCCAACCCACCCAAAACATGGGCTGCATGCAACCCGGAAATTACGTAAATAAATGAACTGGATGGATTCACAGTAAAGGTTGCCCCCATAGCCGTCAATGCCTCCCAACCCTTGTATTGCAGCACCACAAACGCTAGCCCCAGAAAAAATGTAGCAAGCAGCATCCTTTTGTAACGCTGCTCGTTTCCTTTTTTGAAGCCCGTGTAGGCTAAATGAATGGTTACACTGCTCAGCAAAATCACCGCGGTGTTCACCATAAAAATATCGGGCAATTTGAACTCCAACCAATTGCCCGCCGCTCGCCGCACCACATAAGCGCTCGTAAAGGCCGCAAACATCATTATAATCGAACCAATAGCAACCCACAGCGCCAATTTGTGCGGGTGAATTTTGCTTTGGTTATATTCTTGCCTAAGTGTGGCCATATTGTAGGGCGAAATTCATTTCGCCATTTACGTTAAAACAAAGCGAAATTCATTTCGCCATTTACAAAGACACAACGCGAACTGAATTTCGCGTTACCAAATTCTATCAAGCAACAAAACAATCAGCGACAAAGGCAGGTGCACAAAGGAGACGAACATTTGCTTGCGCGCCGCCGTCCTTTCGCAGGTTTTGAACAACTTCCAGCATTGCCAAGCCCAATAAACGTTGAGCAAAACCAGCACAAACGTAGACGCCATCCCCACAAAACCCAACAGAAAACTCAATACCGCGCTTCCTATCAACAGCAGACAAAAAACAAAAGACAGCAATCCAGTAGTCTTGTCTTTTTCAGCTTTTCCAGAAGGCAGCAGGTAAAAGCCAGCTTTTCTATAATCCTCGTCTGCCACCCAAGCCACTGCCCAAAAATGCGGGAATTGCCACAAAAACTGCAACCCGAACAGCATCCAAGCGGTGGGCGAAATAAAGCCCTCATAAGCCACACAGCCGATTATGAGCGGCAAAGCACCCGGCACGGCTCCTATTACCACCGCCAAAGGCGTAGAACGCTTCATCGGCGTGTAGATAAAGGCATAACTAATGAGCGACAGCGTACCCAGAAAGCCAGTCAACGGATTGAGTAGCGATAGCATTATAATACCAAACAGTGCCATGAGGCCTGCAAGTAGAACTGCTGTACTGACACTCATTCTCCCTGTCACCACAGGCCGGTTGGCGGTGCGTGGCATCAACCGGTCGTAGTCGCGTTCCAACACCTCATTCAACGCATTGGCCGAACCCGTCACTAAAAACCCGCCAACAGCGAGCAACAGCATCTCTCCCCAGTTCACCGCACCCTCGCAAACAATTGCATAAGACATCACTGCAGAGAAAAGAACTAAAAGGGTCAATTTGAACTTGACCAGAAGCCCAAAATCCGTGACCGCTTGCCTCAAGCCCTCGAAAACCAAACCCTGTTTTACTTCGTTGCGTTGCATTGATTCGATTAGTTCAATTAGTTCAATTGATTCGATTGATTCGATTGGAGGATTGATTCGATTGTTTGGGTATGGATAATTCCTTCTTCCTTCAGAAAGGGCAGAACTCGTGCCACTTAATCGAATCAATCTTCCAATCGAATCAATCGAATCAATCTTTTAATGCCCTTCTCCATGATCGTGTTCTCCCTCCTTGAGCGGAACATACTGTGGGATAAACTCTTCGCCATCTTTGCCATAGTCGTACGCCCAGCGTTGCACAGTAGGGATTTTTCCGGGCCAGTTGCCGTGGCCTGCTTTGATCGGAGTAGTCCATTCCAGTGTGTTGGAGCCCCACGGATTTTTCGTGGTCAGTTTTTTCCCACTGAAAATTGAGTAGAAGAAATTGACCATGAACAATATTTGCAAGAAGAACACAAAAATTGCCGCCACGGTGATGAACTGGTTGAGGTCCTGGAAGTGACGGAAGGCATCGAAGGAGGCGCCACCGTCGTAGTAACGGCGCGGAACACCTGCCATACCCGTGTAGTGCATTGGCCAAAAAATAGCATAAGCACCGATAATGGTACCCCAGAAATGGATTTTCCCCAAAGTCTCGTTCATGTAGCGACTAAACATCTTTGGAAACCAGTGGTAAACGCCCGCGAACATCCCAAAGAATGCGGCAATGCCCATCACAATATGGAAGTGCGCCACTACGAAATAAGTGTCGTGCAAAGGAATGTCAATAGCCGAGTTTCCAAGGAAGATACCCGTGAGGCCACCCGAAATGAACATCGAGACAAAGCCCACGCCAAAAAGGCTTGCCGAGGTAAACCGGAAATTAGAGCCATATATCGTGCCTATCCAGTTGAAAACTTTTACCGCTGAGGGCACGGCAATGATCAGCGTAAATACCACAAAGAAGTTAGATATGAATGGATTCACGCCGGCCATAAACATGTGGTGCGCCCACACAATAAAGGCCAAAAAGCCGATAGCTAGCAGCGAGTACACCATGGCAGTGTAACCAAAAATCGGCTTGCGGGAGTGTACCGAAAGTACTTCCGACACAATACCCATCGCGGGGAGGATGATGATGTACACCTCCGGGTGACCCAAGAACCAGAACAAGTGCTGGTACAAGATCGGACTGCCACCAATGCGGTCGAGAATCTGTCCGCCCACTACGATTTCACTCAAATAAAACGAAGTGCCAAGACTGCGGTCAAACATCAAGAGCAAGAGACCGGAGAACAACACTGGGAAAGAAAGCACACCGAGAATAGCGGTAACAAAAATAGCCCACATCGTGAGTGGCATGCGCCACAAACTCATGCCTTTGGTACGCAGGTTAAGGATGGTCGTAATGTAGTTGATGCCACCCAAGAGGGAGGATATCACAAAGAGCGACATGGACACGATCCAAAGCGTCATGCCTGCTGCCGACCCATCGGAAGCTTGCGGAAGCGCGCTGAGGGGCGGATAAGCCGTCCAGCCGCCAGAGAATGGCCCTGTGCTGAGGAAGAGCGAGATAAACAAGACCACCCCAGCCAGGAAGAAAAACCAATACGAAAATGCATTGAGCAATGGCGAAGCCATGTCGCGTGCTCCGACTTGCAAAGGAATCAGTATATTGGCAAAGGTGCCGCTCAAGCCAGCTGTGAGCACAAAGAATACCAAAATGGTACCGTGCATGGTCACCAAAGAGTAGTAAAACTCAGGGTCGAGCTTACCGATTCCGGCTTCATTCACCTGAATCCACTTGCCAAGCAAGGGTCTCAGCCAAGCCATATCAGCTTCGGGGAAGCCCAATTGAAGCCGGAAAACGATGGACATCGCCGCTCCGATAAAAGCCCAGAAGATCCCCGTGATGAGGAACTGCCGACCAATAATCTTGTGATCGGTGCTAAAGATATACGTCGTTAGAAAGTTCGACTGGAACTTGTCGCCATGATGATGCTCATGGAAATGGTCATCATAACCGAGGTCATGGGTGAGTTTGTCT